>MIAN01000025.1 GCA_001829125.1 Spirochaetes bacterium GWB1_27_13
TCATTATTTATAAGCATACAAATATTTAGAGGAAAATTTTGTATTTTTTTATAGAAAAAACGATACTTTGTTTCTTTTATATTTTGATCATCACTTGTTATGCTTGTTTGAATTGTTTTTATTTTTTGATCATCTATTATAAAGTTAGAAAATTTTTCTTCTGGAATAAGTTCTGGTTTATTAATAATAATTAAGCTATTGTTAATAAAAGCTATATTTTTAAAGTCAAAATTTTCTATATTAATTAATAAATCATTAAAAATAGAGTTTTTATAATAAAATAAAACAACTCCAATGTTTTTATTTTCAAAAAAGGCATTTTTCTTAAATATTACATAAAAGTTATTTTTATCAAAAATTAATTGAGTTGCCAAACTTTCTGCAAAGAAATTTTCTGTGTTTTCTATATTATCAATGGATGTAAATTCGACAAAATTATTTCTTACAATTCTTTCTTTATCATCTGTGGAAAATAAAACATTCTTAGAGTTATCAACAAATTTTATTTTTTCTAAGAGATTTTTTTCTTCGAGTCGTAATCCTTGAAATTTTTGTATTTCATTATTGAAATTGAGGTCTCTTGATTTAGATTTATCGCTAAATTTTGAAAAATCGAATGATTTAATATAATTTTCTATATTTTGGTTTCTTTTTGATAAAGAATTCTCAATTACATCTGAAACTGTCTTTATTTCATTTTGATATTTTATTTCAAGATTTGTATTAATAAATCTTAAAAATTCTATATCAATTTTAGAATAAAACAGTACAAATATTGAAACTGTAGAAATTATAATCATTACTAAAAAACTAATTAATATTCTAAATATATTTGACATTTCCCCATTATTCCTATGTTTTTAAGGAATTTTACAAAAAAACATTTCTTGTATATCTCTTATCGGTAATTTAAAAAAAATCAAAACCTTAACACTTAAAAAAAACTTTATTTTATAAAAAGAAGTCAAAGCATCATAACCTAATCATGCCAATTTATTTTTTTAACCCTTAGCATAAATTCCTTTGTTGATATTTGAAGATGATTTTGATTGATAATATTCCTCAACTTAGGTCAAGGAAGGTAAATATTGACAAATTATTCACTTTTAATCTTAGTGAAAAATTTTAACAAAAAGGGCACGAAGTTCGCGAAGAAATACAAGAAAAATCCATTTTTTAATTAAATATTCGTGAAACTTCGTGTTGAAAATATCCTTTTTTGAAAACCAAGTAATTTGTCAGGATAAATAACCCTTGTTTTCTTAGATAGAGAATGCGATAATAATTTCATATTATTCTGTGATTTTTAATTTTTCCATTTCGTCGTTTACCTTCTGCATAGCGAGTTGCACTGCTTCGTCTTGCAAAAGGTCTATTTTTTTTAAGATTTCATTTGCATAATCGTTTGTTACTAAAGATATTTTTTCTGATAATTGAGCAAATTCTTTATCATTAGCAAGTATTTGCAAAGAAGCATCCTTATCTGTATATTTTTTTTCAATTTCTACCGCTTTTTTTTCAAGTTCAGAAGCGTTTTTTGAAAAGTTATCAAATGCTTTTATAATTTCTGCTGATGTTTTGACTGGTTTTAAACTATCTATAAATTCATTCATAGTTTTAACATAAAGTTTACAAAAATCCTTATAATCTTTTAGTAGATTTTGTTGAGAATAAGCAAAAAAGATCACAAAAACAAACATAAAAACTAATACTATTTTTTTCATAAAACCTCTTTTTAAAATAATTCAGAGATAATATACTCAAAAGTTTTGAATTTGTCAAAAAATATTAACTTATTATTCCATAAATATACGATTGGAAGTAAAAATATTAGAAAATCAGTAATATAATGCAAATTATAAAAAATCAAACAATATTGTTTTTATAAAATTAATATTTTTTTGATATTTTAATTGATTTTTTGAGGGGTTTGGATTAGAGTTATGAGTTAGAAAAATATTTTACTTAATAAAAGTGATTATGGAAAACAAAGAAAAAATTATAAAAAACATTTTAACTATTTTATATGCAAAATCAAAAATTGAAAAAGAAGAAAAATTATTATTAGAAAAATTATTGAAAGAACTTGAAATTGATAATAATTATTTTAATGAAATTTTCTCTTCATGGAAAGAAAAACCTACAAATTTAGAATATTCAGCTAATATAGAAGAAAATTATTCAATTATTGCTTTTATGATATGTTCTTTATACTTTAAATTACCAATACTAAACGAAGAGTTAATTTTTGTTAAACAGTTTACCAAAAAGATAAATTTGTCACTTGATAAAATAGAAGAATTTGTAAAAAAAACTCAAAATATTAGCTTTTCCAATAAAATTATTCCAACAGCAGAAAACATAAAAAAAATTATTCTTCAAGAAAATAAAGCAACTACTAACGATAAAAGACTTACTTATGTCGCAACTCAAATTACAAAAGAAGGGCTTGACGAACTTCAGGCTTTGTTTTTGTGCTACAATCTTAGGTTAAATGTAGCTTTAGATGGTTCGCCTGGTGTTGGTAAAACTCAGAGCGTCCTCGATTTATCAAAAATACTTGAAGTTAAACTTTTTACAAAAATTTGTTCGGGACGGACAACAGAGTCACATATAATTTCTCATCCTGTGTTAAATGAAAAGAATGGTGTTACAATTACAGAACACCAAAACGGTCCTCTATGTCTTGCTATGGAAACTCCTGCTATTTTTTATGGTGATGAGTACAATTTATTAAAAGAAGATGTTCAAAAAAGATTGAATAGTGCTTTTGATGATAGAAGGTATATTGATAGAAATGATGGAGTTCAAATTGTTGCTAAAGAAGGCTTTTTCGCTATAATTTCTTATAATCCATCACAAAATATAAATACTCGCGATCTTGAGGATTCTGTGGCTGATAGATTTGTTCATTTTCATTATAAAGAATGGCATTCTGACCTAAAAGCCTATATTGCGTTAAATAATTCTAAATATGGTATTAAAAGATATAAGTATGATAGTTTTAATATCGAACTTGAAGAACGAGGCATATCAAAAGAAGGGATTTTTTTTGTAAAAACCAAAAAAGATGAAAAAGAAATTTGGGTTAATTTTTTTACAAAAGAAGAAGCAAAAGAAAAACCTGAGTTTACATATTATGCACACAAAATTAAAAATTTATCCAATGACGATGCCCAAACGAGGCAAACTATAAAAAAACTTGAAGATTTAACTTACAACGAAATAGAATTATCTCGGATTTTTTCACGATTTGCAGAACTTGTTAATGACTTGTCGGTAACTGGCAAATCTCCGTTACTTTTAAAAATAGGGATTGATGATTTTAATAAAAACGATGATCTAGAACTTTTGTCTGTTCATAAGACTTCCACTCGTATTTTGAGTGCTGCGTTAAAACACTACAATTATCTAATTGAACATGGATTTAATAAATACCTTGCTCAAAGTTATTCAACATCTATAATAATAAATCAAATGTGCTATGGCGGATATAGGAATAGAAAAGTAAAAGAAATCCCAAATTACGAAATACTCAATAAAATCGCAACTGCATTTGGACTTTATTTTGACGGCAATAATTTTAACACAAATCTTGTGAAAAAAAATATTTTGTAAATTTTCTATTTATTGGTACACTATAAAACTTTTTTTTATTTAAAATGTATTGACACTATGTACTTACTTTATTATATTATAATTATGAAGTTTGAGTGGGATGACAATAAAGATAAATTAAATATTCAAAAACATAAAATTAGTTTTGATGAAGCGATTAATATTTTTAATGATAAAAATATGATTATTTTTGCAGATGATAGAAAATCTTATTTTGAAATAAGATGTATCGCTATCGGTCAGATTGTTAAAAATAATAAGTCTTTATTTATTACAGTTGTTTATACAGATCGAGATGAAATAACTAGAATTATTTCGGCTCGATTATCCACAAAAAAAGAAAGGAGTTTTTATTATGACTGTAACAAGAAATACAATTAAACCTATTTCAGATGAAAGATTTAATGAATTATCTGCTGTTAAAGATGATGAAATTGATTGTTCCGATATTCCTGAAATTGACAAAGATTTCTTTAAAACTCATGAACTTTTAGCCCCAATTAAAAAGGAAAAAATTACAATACGGATTGATAGCGATGTCTTAAAATGGCTAAAAAAAACTAATAAAAAAGGCTACCAATCAGTTATAAATCAGATAATAAGAACTTACTACGAATCTGTAAAATAATAAAAATCACATCTTATCTTTATTGATTGACAATAAAAATTATAATTCACCACCAAAGAAAGTCGAAAAATTTATCCAGAAAAAAGTAATTTTTATGTTTCCATCATTCAAATACAATCCAAAATATTTTAATGAAAGAAAAGTCTTGTAAATTTTTTATTTATTGGTACACTATAAAAAAGGAACAATTTTAATGACGCATAAAAAAATTTGGATTTTAATAAAAGCATTCTTAGTAATCGCAGGAATTGTTTTTTCTATAAGAATAATATTTACCTTTGTCCCATATAAAAAACTTGAGCAATTTAAAAAACGACAACATAGCACCAAGTTTTTGGATAGAAACGGCGGAGTAATTTACATAGCACCACTTGACAATGGTTTGCGAAGAGAGTACATGAAAATAAAAGATATTCCCATAACAATAAAAAGAATATTTATCAAAGCTGAAGATAAGAGATTTTTTCAACATTGGGGCTTTGATCTAATTGCAATCTCAAGATCGTTTTTTCAAAATTTGGTTTATAAAAGAACTACAAGCGGAGCATCTACTATCACAATGCAGTTATCAAGGCTCATTTCTCCACATCCAAAGACAGTTAAGGGAAAAATAGCAGAGATTTTTAATGCTTTTAGGTTAGAATGCAAACTTTCAAAAAACGAAATTTTAGAATTGTGGTTTAATAGTATTCCTTATGGTTATAACGCAGAAGGAGTTGCAACTGCAAGTAAAACTTTTTATGGGGCTAACTTAAATGAACTTTCTATCCCTCAAGTTTTATCTTTGGCAGTAATTCCACGAAGCCCAGTAAAATATAATCCCATAACAAATGTTGTAGAATCTAAAAAAGCGATAAAAAAACTTGCTTATTCTCTAAGAATGAAAATAAACGATATAGATATTGATAATTCGTTAAATTCGACAAATAAATACCAATATTTTAACAATGCTCCTCATTTTGTAAACTTTATTCAAAAAAATAGCAATTTATCTGGCGAAATTAAAACATCTTTGGATTTAAAACTACAAAATTTTACTAACAATAGGTTAAATAAATATGTAGAAAAAAACATTGAAAGCCGTATTACAAATGGAGCTGTCCTTGTTATAAAAAATCAAACAGGTGAAATTTTTTGTTATCTTGGCTCAAGGGATTTTTTGAATAAAGAATATTCTGGTGAAATTGATGGTGTACATATTTTAAGACAGCCGGGATCTACTCTAAAACCTTATTTGTATGCCTATGCTTTTGAGAATGGTTTTTTGCCAAACGATATTTTGCCAGACATCCCAACAGAATTTGGTAATGAAAAAATTTATATTCCACTCAATTTTAACAATAGATTTAATGGTCCTATTAGGATAAGGGTTGCGTTGGCAAGTTCGTTAAATATACCAGCAGTTTACATAGCAACAAAACTTGGAGTAAAAAATTTTACACAAAAATTAATCAATTGGGGTTTTGATTCTCTTAAAGGTAAAGAGGATTTTATTGGCAGCGGAATAGCAATTGGGGACGGAGAAGTTAGTCTTTATGAAACAACGAGAGCGTTCTCTTCATTTCCACGAAACGGTAATTTACCAAATTTGACATATCTACAAAAAAACGAACCTTATATAGAAGGAAAAAATATTATTAATGAAGAAACAGCATCTTTAATTTGTAATATTCTATCTGATAAAAAAAGTAGAATATTGGGATTTGGTAACTCAAAATTATTTGATACAAGTTTTGAGGCAATGTTTAAGACTGGAACATCAAATCAATTTAATAATATTTGGGCTTTTGGTGCAACGACAGACTTTACAGTTGGCGTATGGATGGGTGACTTTGCTGGAAATACAATAATCGGTAGAGCAGGCTCCTCTGTCCCTGCAATGCTTGTCGTTGACGTATTAAAATATTTATCTGAGATAAAAAAGCCAGATGATTTTAAAATATCAAAGAAATTAAAACAAATCGATATTTGCTCATTATCTGGTAAAATCCCACAAGATTTTTGCCCACATAAGACTAAAGAATATGTTTTTTTAGATTCAAATATTCAAAAATGTGACTACCACAAATTACAAAACGATAAAGTTGTAATATCACTGCCAGACATTTACAAAAAATGGGTCAAATCTTCACATAATGTAGAATTGTTTGATACAGAAAATAATAAATATCCAGAAATAATAAGCCCTAATAATAACTCTGTTTTTTATTATGACTCATCAGTATCAGCTGACTCACAAGCTGTAAAAATAGAAATAACAAACAAAAATAAAAACGAAATGCTTACTATAAATGTCAACGGCAATTTTTACAAAAAACTCAGTTCTCCATTTAAATTCTTTTTTCCTATAAAACGAGGCAAATTTAACATCGAAGTAATTGGGAACGGAGGAATTGATAATATTGACTTGACTGTAAAATAATGTGGTTAATAATTGTTGACTTTATACTATGAGTGAGGTATATTTTTTTATCGGTTAAAAATGAATAAACAATCTTTAAAATTTAAAATACTATTTTTATTTACATCATTCTTATTATTTCTTTTGTCTTTTTTGATAATAATAATTTTTGTTATTTTTACGGCATTTTTGAGTGAAGAAGCAGAAAAAATAGATAATTATACTTCTTTTCTTTCTTATATGATTAGTGGGAATACCAATAACAATTTTGAAAATAATATTTATGAACCAGAAAATTATTTATGGGAAATAATAATCACAGATAAAAATGGTAAGTTATTATATATTTCTAATGAAGATTTTGCTAAGATCAAAGATGATGATAAAAACTATAAAGAACATCCATCTGTAAAAAACGCTTTGCTTGGTAATTGGGGATTTAAAAAAGTCATTGTTAATAATAAAAAATATTATACCTCATCGAAATTTGTTGTGTCTAATGATTGGATTATAATCGTCCAAGTTCCAGAAAAAATCATTCTAAATAATGTAATTAGAACTATTTTACCTATTTTAATACTTATTTTAATGATAATTTTGTTTTTTTTATCAATAAGTTTAGTTTTTATTAGTTCTATATTAAAACCAATTAATATTCTAACAGATCATATCAATCAATATACATTGAGCAAAGAAAATGAACATATAGAATACAAAAAAAATGATGAGATTGGTCTTGCTTTAAAGGCTTTTGAAAAACTTACGATCGAAAGAAAAAAGCTCGAAAAAGAAATTTTAGAAATAAGTGAAAACGAGAGAAAAAGGATAGGAAGAGACCTACATGATGATTTGGGTCAAATTTTAACAGGAATTTCATTCCAACTGCTCTTATTAGAACAAGAGGTAGGAAGTGATAAAGATAAATTAGAGATAGTAAATGATATTTCCGATTTGACAGTAGAGGCAATAAATAAAACAAAAATTATTGCAAGAGGTTTATGCCCTGTGAATTTATTGGTAGAAAATGGCTTTATTTTTTCTATTGAGGGGTTAGCAAAAAGTATTGAAAAAACATATAATATAAAATGTATTTTTTATTACGATAATACTATAATTATTGATGATGATGTGATAGCATCAAATTTATACCACATTATACTTGAAACTGTTAATAACTCTTTAAAACACAGCAATTGTAAAGAAATCGAAATTGGATTTTTTAGGGAATCTGAGAATGTCAAACTCATAATTAAAGATAATGGAATTGGTTTTGAGTATAAAGAAGGAAATGGCATGGGATTAAAAATTTTAAAGTATAGAGCAAATTTAGTTGGGGCTGTTTTAAATATTGATAGTATTATAAATGTAGGAACAACAATTTCTTGTATTTTTAAATTGTATAACACAGATTAATCAGATTGTCGCAGATTGGCACAGATTAAATCGTGGAACTATAACACAGATTAATCAGATTGTTGCAGATTGACACGGATTAAATCGTGGAACTATATACAATAACTGTACTTAACTTTTTGGTGTAGAATAGGAAAATATTATGTTAGAATCAAAAAAAATTTTTATAGTTGAAGACCATCCGATTGTTATAAAAGGACTATCTCAGGTTATAAATAAACAATCTGATTTGATATTATCAGGTTATGCTACAAATGCTAATGATGCTCTTACAAAACTTGAAGAATTAAAACCAGACCTTGTCACAGTTGATATTCTACTAAAAGATTCTAATGGGATGGAATTAATTAAGAATATGATTTATAGAGACCCCAATGTCAAGATACTCGTAATATCAATGTTTGATGAGGAGATTTATGCCGAACGCGTGATAAAAGCAGGGGCAAAAGGGTATATAATGAAACAATCCTTAACAAAACAATTATTAAAGGCTATTTATACTGTTTTATCAGGAAAAATATATCTAAGTGAGAATCTTTCAATTGATTTAATTAATAAAAAAATAAAAGGCAACACAAATGGCAATGATGAATATTCTTTAATTCAATCATTAAGTGATAGAGAACTTGAAGTTTTTCAACTGATAGGCGATGGACTAACCACTTTACAAATAGCAGAAAAAACAAATCTTGGTGTAAAAACCGTTGAAACCTATAAAAATAGGATAAAAGAGAAACTTAATTTAGAAAATGCAAACCTACTAATCAAAAAAGCAGTGGAATGGCAACTTGTCAACAAAACTATGTAATACTATCCCTTACAAAACAAGTCAAAAAAACCCTTCTTTATATGTAGTAATAGCCTTACTAACTTTTTTTTAAAAGGTATTATATTATAGTTAGAAACAAAATCTTGCTTATGCAGGAAAAAAACTATATGTAAGGAGACTATTATGTCTAAAAAAATTTTATCTTTTATCGTTTTATTATCTTTTTTTATGTTTATCTTTCTTGTTGGTTGTCCTACCGCAGATACTGCAAGTACTACCACAACTATTTCTTCTGCATTATTAAAATTATCATTAACTGATGCACCTGCTGCTGACTTTAAAAAGGTTGAAGTAAATTTTGACAAAGTCGAAGTTGCAATGTCTGGAGAATCTAATGCTGAATGGATAACAATTAATCAAGATGCGGGAATAATCGATTTATTAGCATTAAACAATGGCAAATTACAAGAACTTGGTGTTAAAGACCTTTCTGCTGGCCAATACAACCAAATAAGAATTGCAGTTTCATCTGTTAGTATCACATTAAAAGATGATACAGTGATTGATTCTTCAAAAATTCACCTTGCATCAAACACTATTAAACTTGTAAAACCTTTTACACTAACAAATGGAATTACAACAGAACTTATTGTTGATTTTGATGCAAACCATTCAATAATAAAGACAGGCAGCACTCCATCTCAATATTCTTACACTATTACTCCTGTTACAAGATTGGCTTTTGTTAATACAACTGGTGCTTTTAAAGGTAG
>MIAN01000026.1 GCA_001829125.1 Spirochaetes bacterium GWB1_27_13
AAATAAAATATTAACCATGACAAAGTTACCATTATTTTGAGGCAACGAATACAAACTCATGGTTACATTTTATTATGAGTCAATGGGTATATGTTACCATCATTCAGATTATGATTGTTTTAAGTAAAAAAGAGTGTAATCTGTGCTAATCAGATATAATCTGTAAAAAATCTATGTTATAAATTTTTTACATATTCTTTTTTATCTTTTTTCTTTTTATTTAGTGTGCTTTTAAAATTTTTCATAAAGTTTTTAAAATCAATTTCAAAGAATGTCCAGAATTCCATCTTTTTTTGACTTAAAAGAGTAAATTGATTGTTTTTTGAGTAAAATAAAAATCTAAATTTATCTACTGCAGATTCGTCTGGTATCCAACAGGCTAGATTGTTTTTTAGTAACAATTTAGAGTCATAAGTAGAAAAAGTGCCTGGTAACACGCTATTATAAAAATCTATTTTTGGATTGAAATTATTAACTTTTAAAGTATATAAAATATTTAAAAATTCTTCTTTTGTCAAGTCAGTAGAAACAATTCTTTTTAAGGCATCGTACATAAGTAAAGAGTAAAAATAATTCCCACCTTTTGTTATTTGCCATATTTTTTCTGATGCTTTTTCCAAGAAATACTGTTGTCTTTTACATCTTTCTATATCACCAAGCTTAAATTGTCTATTTCTAATCCATTTAATGCCAAGTTCGCCTTGTAAATCCTTATCTGTTCTTATTCCACCCATTATTGCAAGAAAAGCCTCAAAACTTCTAAAATTATCGATAATAACTACTTTTGAAATTGGGCTTGCAACAAGTTCTTCTACATTTTTTTTGAGGTTATCAAGTCCGCCCCAGTATAGGCTATGACCAATTTTGTCATAATTTCCAGACCATTCACCATCTCTAACTTTTATAAGACTATCTCGTGGGATGGATATAGATAAAATTTTACCACTTTTAATAATCCTAAGTAAAATTATAACATCTGACCTTGATTTAGTATTTTGGAAGTTTTTTTTGTCAGACCCAACAATTAATATATTTATACCTTCGCCCCACTCACTACCATCAACTAGGGGTAATTTATCAATATAACCGAGAGATTTTGCTGTATAAGCAGTATTAATATCGAATCTTTTTTCATCTGCTTTTATAATTGTAAAATCATTTCTTATAGCTGGAATGTCCATATCTTTTTGAAAATTACTTAAAACATAGTCAATTTTTACTATAAAATCAACTAATTTAAATGAATTAACAAAAATTAAAAATAGAGCGAATGAAATGCTTAATAATATTAGGGTTCGTTTTAATATAGAAAATAATTCTTTTTCAGCCATATTAAATTATCGGTATATTAAAAATTTTGTTAAATTATTTAATAATAACTTAGATAATTTGACTTTTTTGTTATAATCAACGATAATTTATAGAAAAAGAAAAATTTTTTTTTCACAAGGAATAAGATTATGAATTTTTTAGGTAATGTTAAGATTCAGGTAAAATTATTTATTTCTCATGGTTTAATAGTTTTATCAATGATAATAATAATTACTTTAGTATTACTAAGTCTTAAGACTCAATCACTTGATGGTCTTAAAATTAATCTTTTAGGCAGACAAAGAATGCTTTCTCAAAAAATGACTAAAGAAATTCTTCTATTTATTGATGATAATACAAAAAAAGAACAAGTGCTTAAATCTATGAGTGTTTTTGATAAAACTTTGTATGCTCTAAAAGATGGTGGAGATGCTCCAATGGATTTGGAACAAAAGAGTTTTAGAATGCTTACTAAAATGGAAAATAAAGAAACAAAAAATAAACTTGAAGAAGTTGTGACATATTGGGAGGTTTTCAAAAAATCAATTTATGAGTTAGTGGTACTAAAGAATACCGAAAAAAATCTTCAATATATAATACAAACAAATACAATCATATTAAAAGAAATGGATAATGCAACTTTATTAATGCAAATTGCAAATGAAAAAAAAATAAGTAATTTGGTTATCATAATTTTTATTGGTTTGTCTTTTTCTGTTTTTATTTTCATAGTTTCTTTAATTCTATCAAGAACTATATCTTATCCAATAAAAAAATTAACTGATAAACTTTGCCTTTTAGCAAATGGTGATTTTACTATTTCGTTTTCTGATGAATTTAAAAAAAGAAAAGATGAAATTGGTTTGATGATGAGGTCTACTGAGGATTCTATTGAGACTTTGAATAAGCTGATTAAAGACATAAAAAATACGGCAAAAGATGTTTATCAATCTTCTATGCAGATTAAAGATTCTTCTTTTTTGTTATCTGATGGAGCATCAAATCTTGCTGCAAGTACAGAAGAGTTAAACTCAAGTATAGAAGAAATAAAATTAAAAATTAATACAAATACAAAAAGTCTTTTAGAATGCGAAAAAATATCAGAGTTATCTGCAAATGATGCTAAAAATGGTGGTGAAGCTGTAATAAAAACTGTTGAATATATGAATAATATTGTTAATTCATTAAAAATTATTACTGATATAGCAAATAATACAAATATGCTTGCTTTAAATGCTGCAATTGAGGCGGCTCGTGCTGGTGAAGAAGGCGAGGGGTTTGCTGTTGTTGCCTCAGAAGTTAAAAAGCTTGCAGAAAGAACTCTTAAAGCAACTAATGATATAAAAAGACTTATCGAAGAAAGTGCTATTTATTCTAATAATTCAGTAAATCTTATTTCAAAAATAATCCCTGATATAGTTAGAAACTCGGATATTATTAAAGAAATATCATCGCAGTCACAAGAAGAATTACAAAGTATAAAAGAAATAGTTTCTGCCATAAGGCAGTTAGAACAAGTAGCACAACTTTTAAGTAGTAATTCTGAAGAACTTGCGTCTTCTGGTGATGAAATGCAATTTCAAGCAGAAAAACTTGTAGAACATGTTGATAAATTTAAAATAGAGGAATAATAATTTTAACCGATTCTTTGATTTTAAAACATTTAATTTGATATGGCAAAATTACCTCATTTTTTTATTACATTCAATAACAATTTGCATAATTATTAGTATTTTTAATTAGTTTTATAAATTTATTGACTTTTTTTTAAATGAATGTTTATAATGGAAATCATATAGTATTATTGTATAACTAAAATGTTTTTTTACAATGTCTATATTTCAAGAAGTTATGGAAAAAAGTTTGGTATAATAATTATGACAAAACTAAAACATTTCAGTATATAATTTTTTCTACAGAAATATTAGATAACTATTTTAGATTACGAGGATTTTTTTACAAATATGTTTTTATCATATCTATCATTTTTTATTTTTTTATCATGTCTTTTTATCGCTATTGTTGGACTTACTCTTGATCCTAAAGCAAAATTTAACAGAGCATTTGTAATTTATACTATTATTATTTCTATTTGGTCTTTTGCTGATATTTTTTATAATTTACCAATAAGTGAAAATGCAGCTTGGTTTTGGTATAAAGTCGAAGCAATTGGTTGGTGTGGAATGATTTTTGCTATAATTTATATGTTTCTTGTTTTTTCTAATTATTATGATAAAACTCCACTCTTTTTTAAAGTATTAATCATAGTTTATCCTATATTTCTTTATATTTTGATACTTAATAACCAAGGATTTGTTAAAAGCTTTTCTCAAGGACAATTTGGTAAAATAGAAAATATAGATATAAGTAGTATAAGTTTTTATATGGTTTACTTAGGGTCTATTATATCAAGTATAATTGGTTTATTTTTTGTATTTAGAGCAAGAAAAAAAAGTACTTCAAAAAGATACAAAGCACAGGCGAAAGGATTGATTATTGTTTCAATTATATCTAGTTTCTTTGGACCATTCTCAAATATAGCACCTACTCTTTTTGGATTAAAATTTCCACCACTTGGTTCTCTTTTTGTTATTATATTTATTGGAGGAATATTTTTTCTTATGAATAGATATAGACTTATGAGGCTTGATTTTAATTTATTAAAAAATGAAATTAGTGATTCTATAAGCGATATTGTAGTAATAATTTCACCTGAACAAAAAATTTTAGAAGTAAATAAAATTCTTTTTGAAAAAACTAATTATGATGTTGAATACATTACTCAAAGAATGTTTAGTGATTTTATTATAGATAAAGACGCATTCGCAGAAAATTTAAATGATGCGATAAAACAGAAAGAAAAAATAAAAATAAAACAAGCATTACTTAAAACATTAAATGGCATAGAAATACCTATTTCTATATTGATCTGCCCTATATTTGATAAATTTGATGATTATATTGGAGCAATAATTATTTGTAAAATGATGAATGAATTTGAAAAAGTAATAAATCTTTATAAAATATCACCACAAGAGAAAAAAATAACTTTATATATAATGCAAGGGTTAAGTAATAGAGAAATAGGCGAAAAAATGGAACTTTCTGAAGGAACAGTTAAAAATTATATTTATAATATATATAAAAAGACTAATTCATCAAATAGAATTGATCTTGTGCAACTATTTTCTTCTATTGATAATTATGCTTAGTAATTTATAAAAACATAATTTTTCAAAAAATAACTTTTTTAGTACCAACTAACTTTCTTCACTATCATTTTTATAACAAAACAAACCTTCTTCACTACCCAGAAATTTGCAAATAAACAAGAAATATGATACTTTCTACTCAACGAATCTTGTCATTTTAAGTATTTAAGAATGATAAGAAATAAATAAAAATATCAAAGTCAATCTTAAGATTGATTAATAAAATTATCAAGGAAGATTCTATGAAAAAAGCATTTTTACTATTATTAGCTGGAATGATCATGATTCTATTTATCAACGCAAAAGGTGGTAAGACTGGTACTCCTGTAACTACAACTACTGTTACTACCGTAGTTACTTCTAATGTTTCAAGCGATAGTTTTATTTCTTTAATTCAAAAGAATTATAAACAATGTCAAACTATAACTTTGATGTATTTAAACGGATTAATTCCTGCTATAATTCCAATTAAAGTAGAAAAAATAACTTCATTAACAATTTCTGGTGATGTTATGAAACTTTTTTATAAAGAAAAAGATTCTGAGTCAACAGAATTTTATCAATCATTAAACGGTGTTTATAATGTTATGATTGTTAAGAATCCAAAAAAAGGCGATACAATGTTTATCTTTTTTGGAGAAACAAAATTTTCTAAAGAATTAAGCAATATTATTTCTGAAAAATACAAAAATTGTCAAACTTTAACATATATGAACCCAACTTTAAACTGTCCTATTCCAATAAAAGTTGATAATATTGGAACATTAGCAGTTGAAGGCGATGTTTTACATATGGAAACAAAAGACAACTGGTCTATCTATCAAGCTATTTCTGGATTAAATTATATTATATATAGAACAAGCATTGATAAGAACAATGTAAGTAAATCAAATATAATTTTATTTAATTTTGGAAAAACAAACTCAAAAACAATTGGTAATAGTGTTGCTGCAAGATATAAAGAATGTGGTTTAATACTACCTTTTAATATTTTTACTCTACCACCTATTCCAACAAAAGACCTCCAAACAGTAGGCGTTAATAATGGAATAATTAATCTTGAATACAAAAAAAGTGGTAACCTTGTTTACCAATCTCTTGATGGATTAAAAAATGTTACTATAAAATCAAATAATATGTTATTGACCTTCTAACCTGTATTTGAAAATATCCTATTCATAAAAAAAACTAAAATTAAGAGGCTTTCTCAAATATTTTGAGTTAGCCTCTTTCTTATAACACTGATTATCACAGATTAACGCTGATTGGCACAGATTATGGTTGTTTAGTTTAAAATATTTGCTTTTTTATTATATTAGAATGTTTTATCTTGATTTATTTTATATTTATGAGACAGATTAATCAGATTGTAATGGATTAGATAGATTTAAATATTTTG
>MIAN01000027.1 GCA_001829125.1 Spirochaetes bacterium GWB1_27_13
TCCGATGTCATTATTTAAGCAATAGATGGGACGAAGTTAAAAATGCTATCAAAACTAAATCTGCTTAATTTTGCAAAAAATAAAATTCGCACCCCTATTAAACTTATCTTTGGTAATAAAGAAAATTTTTTAGAAATACACAAATTATATCTGGATGAAAAACAAATAGCAAATTTTATTATTGATGATATTGAGACCTGACAGGTTTCCAAAACCTGTCAGGTCTAACTTTTTCCAAAATTTTTCTTTTTGTTACTTTTACTTTTTTTAAAAAAGAAAAAGTAAGAGCGTTTTTTCAAGTCGCTATCTATTTGTGAATATAAATCTCCATTCTTTTTTCTTTCTCTTTTTACCAAAAAGAGAAAGAAAAAAGAAGCAAAAAAGAAAGAGAAAAATTACTTGCCAATTAACCTAATTAGTATTAAATTAGAAAAATATTATTTTAAATAGTTTAGAGGGTTTTATGAATAATTATGATATTGTAATAATTGGTGGTGGACCTGCTGGGCTTAGTGCTGGTATTTATGCGAGTA
This sequence comes from Spirochaetes bacterium GWB1_27_13, assembly GCA_001829125.1. GTDB lineage: Bacteria > Spirochaetota > GWE2-31-10 > GWE2-31-10 > MWDO01 > GWC1-27-15. The sequence continues at coordinate 534 of MIAN01000027.1, forward strand.
GGGCAGGGTATAAGACTTTGATTATCGAAAAAGTTGGAACTGGTGGGCAGATGATGCTTACCGATGTTATTGATAATTACCCTGGTTTTCCTGATGGGATTACTGGGTTTGAGTTACAGGACAAAATGGTTAAGCAAGCACAAAAATTTGGGACAGAAATAATTAGTGATGATATAGTAAAAATTGAAAAAAATGGTAATGAGTTTATCGTTTCTTCAACTCAAAAAAAATATACATGTCTTTCTGTGATTATTGCAAGTGGTGCAAAACATAAGACATTAGATGTAAAAGGTGAAAAAGAGTTTGCCTCTCGTGGGGTTAGTTATTGTGGGACTTGTGATGCTCCATTTTTTAGGAATAAAGATGTAGTTGTGCTTGGCGGTGGTGACTCTGCATTGACTGAAGCGTTATTTATAGCAAAATTTGCTAAATCAGTACAAATTGTTCATAGAAAAGACAGATTTAGAGCAGTCCAATCTTTAGTAAAACAAGCAGAAGAAAATCCAAAGATTCGTTTTGTCTTTAACTCTGTATTAGATGAAATAAAAGGTGAAAGTTTTGTAAAATCTGTTACAATAAAGAATATTTTAATAAATGAAATAAAAGAAGAACAAGTAGATGGAGTTTTTATTTTTGTTGGACTTTCTCCAAATACAGAGTTTTTGCCAAAAGAAATTCTTGATGAAACAAAATATATACTTACAGACTCAAAAATGGCTACAAAATTATCAGGAATTTTTGCTTGTGGTGATGTAAGGTCTAATGCGTTTAGACAAGTTGTTTGTGCCTCATCAGATGGAGCAACAGCAGCAGAATCAGCAGGTCATTATATCGATGAGTTAAAAGGATGTGCATATAAATAAGGTTGAAATTTTATTTTTACAAACTTTTGATAACGACCCTTTTTTTAATATGGCAATGGATGATTATTTTCTTAATTGTGTAGAATCTGGCAAATTTAATGGAGTGTTAAGATTCTACACATGGAAACCCGCATCAATTTCGCTTGGATATTATCAAAAAACATCGAATTTTAATTTGGATTTGATTAAAAACGATAATATTGAAGTTGTTCGTAGAATTTCTGGTGGAAATGCAATATTTCATTGTAATGATTTTACTTATTCATTGATTTTAAAAAAAGATATTTATGATATAGGAACTAAAAAAGATTATTATTTTTTTATTGCGAATATTCTAAAAAAAGCCTGTGAGAATATTGGGTTTAATTGTACTGTAAAAGAAGAATTAGATATTTTAAAAAATGATCCTGATTGTTTTTTTTCTACCTCTCAATATGAAATAGTTGATAGTAATGGTGCTAAAATTATTGGAAGTGCCCAGAAGATGTTAAAAAATTCTTTTTTGCAGCATGGTTCTTTTTTTTATAATTATAATTCTTCTATGATTTTAAAATATTTAAATAATAAAGATATTCAAATTGAAATAGAAGCCCAAAAAACTATTTCTTTGGATGAAATAAAACTAAGTTTTAAAAATAATTTTTTAGAATATTTTTTATTAAAAGAATATTTTATTTCTCAAGAGGAGCAAAAGGAAATAGAAAATATTGTAAATAATAAATATTCTAAAAAAGAATGGAATTTTAGAAAATGAGTGATATTGTAGATAATAAGATTTTTCAATATTTATTAGCAAATGAAGAGTTTTTTATTCAAATTTTCGATAAATTTAACCAAAATTATTCCAATATTCCAAAAAGTTTAAATCTTTATCCTTTTTATGATAAAGAAGAAATTAACTCTTTACTTGCTTATACCAGCACTGGTTATTTTTATCCGTTTATTAAAGAAAAATATATAAAAGATGTTGTTAAAATTATAAATAATGGAGATTGTTTTTTATTTTCTATTTACGGTAAGTCAAAAATAATCTCTGATATTGTAAAAAATATAAAATATAAACCAAGAAGTTCTATAAATTATTATTCTATGAGGCTAAAAAAAGATAATTTTAAAACATTATCAAAAGAACTTGTAGGCTACAAATGTATAAAGTGCAGTAAAGACCATTTTAAATACCTAAAAAACTTACAGTACCTTTACCATAAAGAAGAAGTTTATAATGATGATTCTTTTTATCCTTATGATGCTGAAATGGAATCTTTTAAGACATTACTCGATGTGAGATTAAATTATGCTGTTTTTGATGCTAAAAACAAAGCAATATCAAAAGCCAATGTAAATGGAGAGTCACCAAATTTTTTTCAAATAGGTGGAATATATACTTTGAAACAATATAGAAATATGGGTTTTTCAAAATTTTGTCTAACAAATCTATTTTTAGACTCTTTTTATAATTTTTTCAAAAAAGGAATACTTCTATTTGTAAAAAAAGAAAATATTCCAGCAATAACCGTTTATCAACAATTGGGTTTTGAAATTTTATTTGAATCAACTTTAGTTTATTTTTGAAAAACTTATTTTATTTTAATAAAGATGATAACTAAAATTTTACACTATTGCTTTTTTTATTCATTAAACTCCTCTTCTTCACCAACCCCTTCTGGATACAAATAAATATCTTCTATCTGGAAAATATTCTCACTTTTTATAAACCTATTTAATTCTTTGGTAGAAATAAGCCTTATTTGGAAAAAACGACGAATTTCTTCAAAACCTTCTTTTTTTATCTTTAAATTTAACTGAAATTCTTTTTGTATGCCTTCTTTTTCTGCAAATTCTGGTGCTGACCAAAAAGAAAAAAGCCCTTCCATTTGACTAACAATTGTTAAGGGATTTTTCCATCTCCCATTAAACATTTTAACAGCATTGTCAGATGTGTCGTAATTTAGCGTAACCTCAACATCAGAAATAGGAAGAAGAGTTTGACAATCCAATACTCTACCTACAATTTGTGGAAAATTATAAAAACAAGCATCTCCTGAATGATATTCAATTTCTTCTGTTTGATAAATGACATTTTTTGCATCATATTGAATATCGTTATGTCGTCTCGTTTTTGAAACAACATCAACAGCCTCTGTTATAATAGAATAAGTATCTATTTCTTCCTGATAATTAAGCCTTTTTTGATTTTGCCTATGTATTATTCCTCTTGAAGAAACAACATACATAGGTTTTACTTTATTTAGTGCATAACAAGCCATATCAAGCTTGCATTGTTCACATTTACAAATATTCTTTTTTGCTTCTAAAATTTCAGCCAGATAATCTAAAATCACATCTTCCATAATATTATGTAAATCCATTTAAACTCCTTTCTTGACAAAAACGATATAATTAATTATATTAAAACAATGATAAATATTGCTTTATTTGAACCACAAATACCACAAAATACTGGTAACATAGCAAGACTTGCTGTTGGTCTTGACATTCCTCTTATGCTTGTTGGCAAACTCGGTTTTAGTCTACAAGATAGATATTTAAAAAGAGCAGGTCTTGATTACTGGGAATTTCTTAAGTTAGAAGTTTACCAGAATTTAAAAAATTTTCAAGAAAATACCGAAAATAAAAGAAAAATTTTTGTAACAACAAAAGGTTTAATCCCTTATTTTGATTTTCAGTTCAAAAAAAATGATATTCTTTTATTTGGTTCTGAAACAACAGGGCTTCCAGTTGACCTTTTAAAAGAAAATCTTCAAAATACTATTACTATTCCTATGCCCGGTAATGTAAGGTCTCTAAATTTATCTAATAGTGCTGCAATAGTTGCTTATTTTGCCCTACACCAAGTTGGATACTTTGATGGCTTCAAAGTAAATCGAAATTTTTCTGATCTTGGGGTAAATGATGGGGAGTTTGAGTTTTAATTAGTTTGTTTTCCAAACTCCATAATTATCCCATATAAAAGACCTGTGAAATTTATAATACAGTGTATCCAGATTGATATGTTTATAGAATTTTTTAGTTTTCTTTCTTTTGATAGAAAATATCCTATGACAATAGCAAATACTACATTTGACAAAGACGAAAAGTGGAATGCTCCAAAGATTAGAGCGGTTAGATAAATATCAAAATTAGTTTTTTTGAAAAGTTTTGCAAAAAATTCTTGTAAAAAACCTCTAAATAGAATCTCTTCAATTATTGGGGCTAATGCGACAATGTACAAAAACCATAGGATTACTTTAAAATGGTTTTGTCCTCGTAGGTTATTAAAAATTTCAACAAAACCAGAATTTGGCATCTTAATCCAGTCTTTAATAAAAGCGGGAATTGGTAAAATGTCCCCTGCCACAACAAACAAAACTGTAACTAAAAAACCAGTTGCAAATGCAAAAGTCGCAGGAAACAAAGCCTCGCCAAGAGTATAAAACCAATTTTGTTGCTTTATAAAACTAATTTTTACCTTAGAAAAATAAAACAAAATATAAAACAACAAAAAGAACACAAAATATTGGATCGTCAAAAAAGACAAAGTGTCATTAAAATATAATTTTAGTTTTATCAAATCAAAATTTTTATATAAAAATTCTACCAAAAAACTAAAAAAATAAACAGAAAAAAGAGGAAAAAGGAAAAAAAATAAGAATAAAATAAAATTTTCAAATTTTAATAATGATTTTAATACCCAAATTTTTCTCATAAAATAGTATTTATCTCAACATAAGCAGGTATCGTAATAATTCTATCCAAAAATCCCACATCTTTTTTCTTAAATCTAACAGTAAATAAAATCATTTTATCTTTTTCGATGTATTTTAAATCATAAACAATAATAGGGTCGCCTTCACCTATTTCTACCATAGAGCCAAGCATTCTTTTATAAACCTTATCAACTTTATATTTTTTAAAAAGAATATTATTATCATAATATTCAAGTGATATTCCATAAACCAAAGTAATTAATTTGCCCTGAGAGTCCTTTTCAAATGCTTCGGCAACAGGTAAATAAGGTCTTTCTTCCAATCTTACAATAGCAGTCTCTTTTTTACCATTATTTTCCTTTTCAATTTCTATCAATTGAGGGAATTGTCTCCAAGATAATTCGCCTTGAGCATCTTCAACTGTTTTTACTTCAACTCCATCTATTTTTTGTAGAATATCCCCAACTTTAATTCCTGCTTTACTTGCCTCGCCACTTGGTAGAACATAATAAAATTCGGGTCTATCTTTTTGGTTATAAATTCCTGCCCCTATCCAACTTCTTTTTACTTCGCCACCTTTATATAAAGCAGGTATCGTTTTAATTACCCATTGGAAAGGGATAGCAAAATTTATCCCCTGATATTGTGGTACACCAGCAAATACAATTCCTATAACTTGTCCCTTTTCATCAATAACAGGTCCACCCGAATTACCAGGGTTTACAGCAGCATCAATTTGAAAAGCACGCCCAAGTTGAAAAAAATCTATTTCTTTATTACTAATAATACCAGAAGTAACAGTATATTTTATACCAATTGGATTACCAATTGTGTAAATTTTATCCCCGACTTTCATATCATCAGAACGCCCCAAAACAAGATGTTTGTGATTTTTTTTGGCAATTTTTAATAAGGCAATATCAAAAACCTTGTCATAGCCAATAACTTGAGCAGGAATTTCTGTGTCAGGATCATCCCTTGTTGTAACATAAACTGCTGTGTAACCTTTATACTTTGGGTCTACATGGTCTGCGATAACATGGTGATTTGTTAGAATATATCCATCATCATCAATAAAAAAACCACTACCAATAGCCTTGTCAAAATAACCCATTCCATCTTTTATATTCATACCTTTATTTAATATTACAGTTACAACTGATTTCATTAGTTCTTCGATGTTAAAATTACTAAATGCCTTTAATTCATCGTAATAATTGTTTAGTTGCGGAAATTCAGTAATTAGAGATGGATAAAGTTTTTTGTATTTATCAAAATAGTAAAAGAAAAATCCACTACTTTTTTGGTCTTTGTAATATTTTAGAAAATTAAAAACCTCTTCATTTTTAAGTAAACCCAAATTCGCCATATCCTCTTTTATACTATTTCTTGTAAAAATATCAGATGACATATCGAGTTTTTTAGAATATTCTAAATAAACATCTCTTAGAGGAATGCTTGGATTTGCATTTAAAGTTTTTAAACTTAGCGAATATTTTAGTGAATCCTCATATTTTTTTTCTTTAAAAAGGTCTGTTGCTTTTTTATCTATTTGAGAAATTATCTCGTCTATATAGGCTTTACACTTGATAAAAGCATCAGTTCCCTCGTTTAGACCACTTAAATATTTTTTTGCTTCGATATATGCCTCAAAAAGATCAATTTTTTCTCTTTGAAGATTATGTTTTATATTTTCAATACCAGACGCATATTCTAGCTCTATTTTTTTAACATCGTTAGTTTTACAAGAAAGTAGTAAACTTAAAGTTAAAATTAGAAATACAATTTTTTTCATTTTTACCTCGATATATCTATTAAATAAAATTCGTTGTTTATTATAAAAAGTTTGTAATTAAAATCATTACACTTAATAATTCCATTTTCAAAAAAGAATTTTTTATCACGAAATGTGAACATTCCTTCCAATTTTTGATTATTTTTTATATCTATACTATCTGGAGCATAAATATTATCTATATTTTTAAAAGAAACTATATTCCAGTTGTTTTTATTACTATTTTCTTCAGATTTATAAGTTTTTAATAATATCCATTTTTTATTTTTTATTTCATATAATTTTTGTGGAATATTATTTTTTAATTGATAAACAAAATCATATTTATTGTCAAAATTAATATCAAACATTTTGTAAGAAATTTTATTCTCATCTTCTGTAAATAAAACTTCAAAAATTCCATCTTTGTCAAAATCCCAAAGTTTTTCTATGCTATTACTCTTTATATTCTCAATATAATCATAGTTTTGCAAAGAATCATTAGTTTTATAAAGAATAGACACTAAGTTAGAATCTTTATACAATTCTTTAATTTCAAAAATTTTATTTTCATCAACGTCTTTAATTGCCTCATAAATTTTATTATTATCGTAAAATTTTTTGTATTCAAAATAGCCATTGTTATTGCTATCGATTAATTCGTATTTGATTTGATTTTGAGAATATTTTTTTATGCTATGAACATCTGTAAATTCTTCTTTTGTATCAACATAATTAAAAAAATAATTTAACTCAATTTTAGAAAAATCTTTTTCTTCAGGAAAAAAAGCAGATTTTAAAAGATTATATTTTTCGATTAAAATATCGTTTTTGTAAATTTCTATATTATCAACGGATTTATCGATGTGATTAAAATTATATTTTTCGTAATAATTAATGTTTTTATACTTAAAATATTCTTTTATACGACCATCTACAAAATAAGTTACAGAATATTCGTTAATTCCATCTTGATTAGCATCAATTATTTTACTCAAAAGAATTCCATCTTTATATTGGTAAAATTCTTCCCAATTTCCATCAATATCACTGTCTTTAATCCTAACACCACTATAATTTAAAAAAATATTCTTCAAATCTTTATTAGAACTAACAAATTTATTAAAAATTTTATTTTTTAATAGAATATCTGTCAAATAGAAAGAATTGCCATCTATTTCAATCCAATCGTTTGTTAAACTAAGAATTTGTTTTTGATTCAAAAATTCTATTTTTTCTAAAAAGGCAAAAATTATTAATCTTTTAAATCCAGCCTCAATATTATTATTTGTTTTTAAAGTAGAATATGATTTAAAACTTTCAGATAAATTATAATTATAAAGAATTTGCAAATATAACACTCTTGAAGAGGAATAATCTCCAGCAATAAGTCTTTCAATGTCTTTTCTAAAATTATTTTTATCAATTTTAGAAAATTTAACCTTGTAAAGTAAATCGTAGTAGTACAAATCTAATGATTGAAAATAATTTTTTGCTTCACTAATAGCCTCTTGTATAAATTTGGTAATATTGGAATTAAAAAGCATTTTTATACAATCTAAATAATCATTTTGTAAATCTTTATCTTCCGTTAAAAATATTTTTTTGTAAGCATCATAAGATTTTTGAAACTCAAAAATTTTTCCATAAATAAAAGCGGTTTGTTTTAAAACATCATATTTATCAATTAAAAATAAATTATCGATATTTTTAGCTATTTTATCTGCATTTTGACTTTTTAAATAAAAATTCTTTTTTTCATCTTTGATTAAAGCATTTGATAGATAATAATATTCTGGTATTTCTTTTGAATACTCGTAACTTTTATCAAGATACTCTTTGCTAAACTCAAAGTTATTTTGCTTATAGAAATTATAAGCTTTTATTAGATAACCTTTTGCAAGTTCTTTATCATTTGCAAATATTTTTGCAGAAAAAAATAGAAAAAAAATCAAAACGACTGTAATTATTCTCATATTTTTTTAGTTTTTTATAACACAGATTAACATCGATTAAACCAGATTGACACAGATTACGCTGGTTAGTATAAATTAGTCTAATCTGTGTAATCTTTCCCACTAATCCGTGCTAATCTGTGTTATATTTTTAACCTTTTCTATTAATTCATAAGCTAAACTTTGAGTTTTTGCTTCGGCGAATATTCTAACAATAGGTTCTGTGTTGCTTTTTCTGATTAAGACCCATTTATCAGAAAAATCAACTCTAATCCCGTCTCGTGTGTCAATTTTTTCATTTTTAAAAATTTCTTTTATAGAAGATTCTACTTTCGCAAAATCGATATTTTCACCTTCTATTTTTTCTTTAATTAAGGTATATTCTGGTAATTGTTTTATTATTTCACTTAGTTTTTTATTGGTTTTGGCTAACATTTCAAGGATTAAGGCAATTCCAACCAAAGCATCTCTACATTTATTGATTTTGTAAGCAATAATGCCGCCATTTCCTTCTCCACCAATTGTAGAACCTATTTTTTCCATCTCTTCTGTAACATTAATTTCACCAGTTGGCACTCTTGCAACTTTACAACCATATTCTTTTGCAACATCTTCGATTACACGAGAAGTACTTAAATTTATTACAACATCGGTTTTTTCATAATTGGATAGATAATGTTTAACGCATAAAGCCAAAGTTAATTCTTCAGAGATAACACAACCCTTTTCGTCAGCGATTACGAGTCTATCACCATCAGGGTCTAAGGCAAATCCAACATCAATATCCTCTTTCTTTATAAGTTCGGAAAGTTCGGTTAAATTTTTTGGTGTTGGTTCTGGTGGGTGGGCAAAAATACCAGTTGGCTCTGTGTTTATATCTTTTATTTTACAACCAAGTTCTTGGAGTAAATCAATAGAAGAGTCGCCTCCAGCACCATTTACAGTATCGAGTGCGACTTTAAAATTTTTATTTTCAATAGATTTTTTATCAATAAAGTCTAAGATTTTTTTTCTGTGAAATTTTACAATTTCTGCATCAGATGACATTCTACCCAAATTTTTATATGTTGAAAAACTAAATTTGCGTTCATTATATTTTTGTTGAAGAAGGTTAAATTCTTCTGGTGAAATAAATTTACCTTTGCTATTAACAAATTTTAAAGCATTCCATTGTTCTGGATTATGACTTGCAGTAATTATTATTCCACCTGCAAAATCATTTTCTTTTACACCAAAAAGAACAACTGGGGTAGGAACAATACCAATATCAACAACATCTCTACCTGCTGAATTGAGGGTGGATTTTACAAAATTAGCAATTACTTCACCACTAATTCTAGAATCTCTTCCAATTAATATTTTTCCTTCTTTCATTATAGAAGCAAACGCCATAACATAATGAAAAATTATCGGTGGAGTTAAGGATTCTCCAACGATACCCCTAACTCCTGATATAGAAGCTTTTAAAGACATATTTATTCCTTTTCTTCTGTTTTAATTTCTGTATTATTAGAAACTTTTTGGCTTTGTCCGTTGTCATCATCGTAGATGTCGTCTTCTTCTTTGTCTATTTTATCTTCAATATTTCTTTCTGGTTTGATGCCAAGTAAATCATAAATTTCTTCAGCGTCTAAAGTTTCTTTTTCAAATAAAGTTTCTGAAAGTTTTATTAGTTGATCTTTATGTTCACTTAAAATTCTTCTTGCTCTTTCATACTGATTGAGAATGATTTTTTTTACTTCTGCATCTATAATTTCGGCTGTTTTTTCAGAATAATCTTTATGGGTTGCGATTTCTCTACCAATAAAAATAGGCTCATCTTTTTGACCATAAGTAACAGGACCTAAAATATCTGTCATACCCCATTGAGTAACCATTTTTCTTGCTAAATCAGTTGCTCTACTTATGTCATTTGCTGCACCTGTATCAAATTGATTAAAAATAATTTCTTCCGAACACCTACCACCCATCATAATACAAATTTCATCAAGAAGTCTGTCTTTAGAATAAGTAAGAATATCATCATTTGGAAGTAAAGATGTAACCCCCAAAGCCATTCCCCTAGGGATTACTGTAACTTTATGGAGTGGATCATGGTTTTCCATATAAATACTTAGTATTGTATGACCTGCTTCGTGATAAGAAGTTATTCTTTTAACTTTTTCAGGAATAATTCTTGATTTTCTTGCAACACCCATTATAATTTTGTCTCTTGCTTCTTCAAATTCATTCATTGTAACTTTATTTTTATGTAATCTTGCGGCAAGTAAAGCAGCTTCATTTACCATATTAGCAATGTCTGCACCAGAAAATCCAGGTGTTGCCTTTGCAAGTTTGTTTAAATTAACATTCTTAGATAAAATTATTTTTTTTGAGTGAATTTTGAAAATTTCTTCTCTACCTCTAATATCTGGTTTGTCAACAACTACTTGTCTGTCAAATCTACCCGGTCTAAGTAAGGCTGGGTCTAAAACATCTGGTCTATTTGTTGCAGATATTAAAATAACGCCTATACTTGGGTCAAATCCATCCATTTCAACAAGAAGTTGGTTTAGAGTTTGTTCTCGCTCATCATGTCCGCCACCATAGCCGGCACCTCTTGTACGACCAACAGCGTCAAGTTCGTCTATGAATAAAATACATGGAGCACTTTTTCTTCCTTGATCAAACAAATCTCTAACACGAGACGCTCCAACACCTACAAACATTTCAACAAAATCAGAGCCACTCATGTGAAAAAAATCAACTCCAGCTTCACCTGCGACTGCTCTTGCGAGTAAAGTTTTTCCAGTACCCGGAGGACCAATAAGTAAAACACCTTTTGGAATTTTTGCACCAATTTTTGTAAATTTTTGAGGGTCTTTTAAAAATTCAACAACTTCAGATAACTCTAATTTTGCTTCATCTATACCAGCGACTTCTGCAAATGTAATTTTTTCTTTAGACTCAAATTTTTTAGCTTTTGATTTACCAAAATTGAAAGCCTTATTTCCTGCTCCCTGAAATTGTCTAAACATAAACCACACTATAAAAATTAAAATACCTATTGGTAAAATATTAAAGAGTAACATTGTCAAAAATGGACTTTGTTCTGTTTCACCTTTATAGATTATTTTACTTTCTGTCAAAATTTTATAAAGTTCTCCACCGTCAAAAATAGGAGGTGCCATAGTTTGAAAAGGTGTATCTTTACCATTAAACCTATATTTACCAACTATTCTACCATTTTCATATATTAAAAGAGGTTTGTCTTTATCAGAAACAATTTGTTGTTCTTTTATATAAGATAAAAATTGCACATAACTAATCGTATGTGTCTCAGCTGTTTGAATGTATAAAATATACAAAACTATAATACTAATAAATATAAGCCCAAATAAAGCAAATCTTCCTGGTCCTTGTCCTGGATTTTGGTTTGGATTTTGATTCTGATTTAGAGGCTGTTTTGGATCGTTCTTACTGTCTTTCACTATTTTCTCCCTTTGAAATTTCTTTGAATTTCTATTATTTTTATACTAAATATTTTTATACTAAAATATCAATCAAAATTATAATTTATTTACAATTTCAATTTTGTTCAGAGAATTGAGTATATTTTCTGGAACTAAAAATTAACCTTTTTTTTAAAACAAATCAAGAAATTTACAAAAATTAGATAATTTTTTTTTTTCTTGCATTGTTGGAAAATATATTTTTTAAGAAAATAAATAATCAACTATCTTACGTAGACAAGAAGAAACGGAATTAAGATTTTTTTTATTACTTTGTGATAAATTTTTAACATATTGATGTAATAATCTATTTATTATTATTATATCATCATTAAATATTTTTTCCGCATTCTTTAAAATTATTGTTTGTTGTAATAATTACTAAGGAGTTCTCATATTTTCTTGAAATTAATTGGAAAAATAAATTTGAAATTTCATTATATATAGGTAAATAACCTAGTTTGTCAATTATTATATGAAATTTACTGAGAAATTCTTTTACCAAAATTTATAAGAATTAGTTAGAAATTTTGATTTTACCCAAAATCTACTCTTTAAAAATTGGTAATTTAATTATAAAACCATGATTTAATTGAGATGTTAAGTTATTGTCTTCTAAAACGGCGTGCCAGTTTTTAGATGTTTTATAATAGACTTCGCCATTATAATCCTCAACATATTTTTCTATAAATTGAGGACCTAAGCCTCGTTTTGTTTTTAATACATCCTCAAAACTAAAATAATCACCTTCAATAAAAACTGGTTCAGAAGAATCAGAATAAAATATTATAAAATTTTTGTCTTCTTTTTTATAAACAATTTGGATTTCTTTTAGTTTTGATGATTTAAAACCTTTTTGAGAAAACAAAAACAAATTATCTAAAATTCTACGAAAAAGTTCCAAAGAGAATCTAATATCTATATCTTTATCTTTATCGCTGATTTGATTAATAATTATCCCTTTTTCTGCAATTATCTCATTCTTTAACTTTAAAAAATTATTTGTCTCTTGAAAAACATTAAATTTTGTTTCTTCTAAATCTAATTTTTCCATCATATAAAAATCTATATTAGAAAGAAGTTCTTCAATAAACATACCAGATTGAAATATTTTTTTTAGATAAGTCCTAATTTCATCATTCACAGTTTCATCAATTTGAATTATTGAAGAAAATCCAATGATTATATTTAAAGGATTTCTTATATCATGAATAAGTTGTGGTATAGCTTTGCCAAAAATATTATCGCACTCTTTATTATTATCATTCATTTTTTTCTACTTAAATTAAAAAATTATTATTTAATTATATACTTAAACTATTTTAAAAGTAAATATATTTTCTAAAAAGAAACAAGTTTAATTTTTTATATACCAATAAGTTCATTTTAAGGTATATAATGGCAATTTGAACAATTATCATTATAAATAAAAACTATATTATGTCAATTAAATTTTATTATTTAAAAAAAAAAAATAAAAAATTCTCTATTTATCTAAAAGGAAGACAGATACCTTCAAAATTAATATTTTTTTCTTTTATTGTATTTAATGCGTCCTCTTTTGTTACTTTTCCTCTTGGTTTTGGGTGAGCTGGTGCATCTCCTATCAAAAAGGCATATCGATTATCAGATGTAAAGTTAAATTTATTTAAATCATAAATAGCCTCATAAACAGCCTCTGGAATATCCTCGCCTCCATAGTGCATTAAATTTTCTATCAAATTATCAATTTCAGTAAAATCGCTTTCCAAATCAAAATCTTTTGTTACATAAATCTCGCCATAATCTTTATATAATATTAATCCAAGTCTTAAATTTTTCACTTTAGACAGAATTTTTTCTTTTATCTTAGGATAGGCTTCTTTAAAAATAGGAATTTCTTCTTTCATTGACAAAGTTGTATCAATTATAAAAACTACATCAGCACTCTGGTCTGGTTTGATCTTATCTGGAATATCATTTTCAAAAATACTTTTTAGGTCATCTTTTTCATTTTTTATTATAGCATTCCCATTAGTAATATCTTTGAAATTTTCTACAAGATTAGGTCTGAAATTTGATGTGCTATATTTTATTTTTAACGTAATCCACTGATCTTTAAAGTTTCCAGAATAATCCGAATATTTTTTCTCAAATAGCCGTAAATTTATCTTAATACCTGGTCTAATCTTCAAAAATCCTTTTCGTGACCAATTATAGCCAAATAAAACCTTTTCTGGTAAAAAAAAGTAAAAACATTCGCCCAAATCACTATGATTTTCTGTTGTCGAATCCACAAGAAAAAATGCGTCATATTTTGTATGCAGCTCTTTTCCCTCAAGTATTCTAATCTCATCACCGTTGGCATGGTGAAATTTTTCTGTTCTTAAACCGTAATTATGTTTTTTTAAAAATGGGTCTTTTTGAGACTCTGTCAATAGAATAGACTCTATGCCGGGTAGTTTTTTTATATACAAATCATAGCCACCATCAGACTTTTCAAAAATTATATCATTATCACTAACATAAGGTATTTCACAAAAGATAAGAAGTAAAGAAAAACAATTTAAAATTACCAAAAACATCTTTTTCATAATTTTACCCTAAATTAAACAAACTACATAATTTTTGAAAAACCAGAGTCTCTATAATATAATTTTCGGAAGTAATTGAAGTTTTATATAGTTAGAAAATAGGGAATATTAAGTTTTTTTTGATTTTTATATGATTATTTTTAATATTATACAATAAAAAAGGCTGACTAAAAAGCCAGCCTCTTGATAAACTTAGAATAAATTTGAAGGAATGGTCATTTTGTAATTCTTTCCAAAATTATTGTCCCATATTGTTTGATTTTCGTATTGATAAGATATTACAAATTCTATATTATTAGAATCAGTTGGTAGCGTAGAATTAAAATTCCACATTTCATCACCAATTCCATTTGAGCCGCTGTATTGTGCTAAAATTTCATTTGATGTTTTCCATCCATCAGTTGTATAAACTACTTTAATAGTTTTGTAATAATTTAGATTTTTGAGAATAATACTTCCGGTTAAAGTCGATCCTGATATATTTGCCTCTGATAATGCTATAATAGAGTTTTTTAAAATATAATGAGGTATATTTTGATTCCATCTACCTGCTATTGCAACTTTATAATTGTTACCATCATTACTATCCCAATAAACAGTACCATTTACAGAATATTTGATTGCAAATATCACATTCAAATCAAAAAAACTACTACCAGGTGATGCAAAACCTAATTCAGCAACAAAAACATCTTTGTTGTCTATTCCTTTGCCAAGATAAACCGCTTGTTGATCTCTCCAACTAGTATCAGATGTCATTGTTTCTGTGTAATGAAGAATAACTTCTTTTGTTGGTGAAACATTTTCAACCTCAATAAAAACCTTAATTTTATAAGGCATCCCAACACCATTTATTTGGGTTTTTGCAAAAAGAAGCTTTACCATTTCTGGTGAGGATGAACTAGATAATTTTTCCATCTTAACATCCTTTTTATTAACATTAGAAGGTTCTGTTTCGATATTGTTCGCACAATTGAACAATAAAACAGATAAGATTACACTTGAGATAAATAAAATCGCACATTTTTTCATTTTTTAATTCCTTTTTTTAAGTATTATAAAAAAGCAACACTTTCTTTATGAAAAACAATTTAATATATTTTCAAAAAAAAGTCAATACTATTTTAAAAAAAATATTTCAAAAAAGGTGTAATTATTTTAGAAATTATATAATATATCTAAAAAACCCAAAAAATAATTCTTAAATCAGTGTTCTGTATTTGTAATAAACAGATAAATTATAGTAATTTAATGATATTTTTGAGAATTATTTTGTGGATTTGTCAAATTCTAATTCAATTAGTCGTTCAGTGAGTCTAAATATTCAAGTTCTTTCTAATTTTGCTGTTTTAACTGAGTTTAGAATATAATTATTATATTGTTAAAATTTGTTAATAGTTGGTTACTATTCATCCTCATCTTCAAACATTATTTTAATGAGTTTTTCGACAGCTTTATCTATTTCAGTTTCAGATTTTGCTTTTGTTTTTTCTGCAAAAAGAATTGCTCCTGTTTCTATATTTATAAGTCTTGCATTAATAATAATCTCGTTTTTTATTTTTGAAATACTACCAATTAATGCTATTTTAGCCTTTGCCAATTTTCCTATTTCTATAACATTTGACTCAGAAAAATCTTCACTTGCGGTAAGTTTTAATTCCTCGTATATTTTATTGAGTTGATTTCTTTCAATAACAATATAATCTTCGAGGTTTACTATTTCTGTTATTATGCTTTCGGTTACTGCTAAAGCAATTTCTTTAGTAACACCATTTGCATTGAAATCAAAAATAACAATTTTTTCTTTTTCTAATTCTTTAGCATATTGAAAAATCTGAATAAAAAGCATTATACTTGCAATAAAAAGTATTTTTTTCATAAATTTTCCTTAACAGATATTGTCACAATATATAAATTATAATAAAAAATCAATAAAATCAAGATTAATCTTAAGCTAAAAATAGAATGGGGGATAGTTTTAGTTTTTCTGACATATAATACGGATTAATCAGATTGTCACTGATTCGCCCGTCAAGCGTATGTAAGCCAGAGATTAAAATTGTATAATTACTTGCTATTAAAATAATTAGATATTTTTATTTTTGACAAACCTAACATATTTCAATATATATAAATACTAATATTTTTATTTTTTGCAATAGATTCTTTATTAATGCTATTGTTTTTATGTTAACAATAATTTATAATTAATTTTGCTAATTATTACAATAGTCAAATTTAGGAGGAATTTATGCGTATTTATAATCTTTTCATTGTATTCTTTATTATTATGTTAGTTGGTTGTCCAACGCCAGAAAGTACAACAACTAGTACTACGACGACAACTACTACCACAACCACTACAACCACTATTTCAGATGTTACTGCTCCAACTGTAGGAACAGCAATCGAATTTTCTGGTGTTTCAGGAACATCTCTTTCATTAAGTTGGGGTTCTGCAACAGATGATAGAGTAAGCCAAGAAAAACTTTCTTATAAAGTTGTAAAAGATACTGTCTCTGCTAATATCGATACAATAGCTAAAGCAAATGCGAAAACAGGTGCTGATCTTATTCAAGATTGGGCATTAAATCTAACAACAGTAAATGCTATTAGTTTAACAACTGGTACATCTTATTATTTTGCAGTACTTGTAAAAGATGAAGCTGGGAATATGGCAATTTATTCGCCTAAAAAAGTTACTACAACTTCAACTGCTGATACAACAACACCAACTGTTGGAACTGCAATAAGTTTTACTAATGTAAATGCTACATCGTTAGTTGTCAACTGGGGCATGGCATTTGATAATCTTACACTTACTACAAGTTTACAATACAAAGTTGTTAAAGATACAACATCGGTAAATATTGATTCAGTAGCAGAAGCAGATGCAAAAACAGGAACTGATTTAATAATGGATTGGACTACAAATACAACTACTCATAGTTTATCTGGACTTACAGCAGGGGCAACTTATTATTTTGCAGTACTTGTTAAAGATACTGCTGGAAATAAAACTCTTTATACTCCAGCATCAGTTGCAACACCGTCTGTTTCAGATACAACAGCTCCTACAGTTGGAACTGCGATTTCTTTTACTAATTTGACTGCTGGGTCATTTACTGTAAATTGGGGAGAAGCAAGTGATGACATTTCTACAAAGGCAAATCTTTCTTATAAACTTGTGATAGATAAAACATCTGCATCTAATATTGATACTATCTCAGAAGCAAATGCTATAACTGGTGAAAATATTACAATGGATTGGACGAAGAATTTATTATCAAGAATCGTGGCGAATCTTGCATCTGATACAACATTTTATTTTACAGTATTAGTTAAGGATGAAGCTGGGAATATAGCATTATATACTACTTCATCAGTTACAACAAATAAAGATATCACACCACCAAATCCTGGTGATTCTGGAAAGATAAACGTATCATCAGTTACAGTAGGAAGTATTACTATTTCTTGGAGAGATGGGTCTGATGATGCCACATTTTTTAGTGATTTACTATATAAAGTTGTTAAAGATGATACAACAACGGATAACATTAATACAGTTGCAAAAGCGGATGCAAAAACAGGTGCTGATCTTATACTTGATTGGGCAAAGAGTACGCAAGGACTAACAATAACAGGGTTATCTATTTCAACTACATATAATTTTACAATTATAATTAAAGATAAAGCAAATAACAAAGCTTTATATAAAGTAGTTTCTCAAAAAACATCTGATGTGGCAGATACAACCCCACCAATACCATCTAATTCTGGACTCATTACTGTAACAAATATAACAGGAACATCATTTACACTTAATTGGAAAAGTGCTGAAGACAATAAAACTTCGTCTGATCTAATGCAATACAAAATAGTTAAAGATGATACAACAACAGATAACATTAATACAGTTGCAAAAGCGAATGCAAAAATTGGTGCTGATGTTATACTTGACTGGAAAGGTGTAAAGGAAATAGCTAGATCTTATGATATTTCATATTTAGTAAGTGGTCTTTTGGCTAATACTACATATAATTTAGTAGTTATTACAAAAGATTTGGATGGTAATAAAGCCATATATATTCCTGTTTCTATAAAAACTACTAACATTGTTGATACTCTTTCACCAACTCCAGGAAGTCCAATTATAACTTTTATTGATTCTAATAATATACTTCAAATAAGCTGGGGTGCTGCTAATGATGATGTGACACCACAAAAAGACTTGACATATAAAATTTATTTGTCTCTTTCGGATAATGTAAGAACAATTGATGATGGTGAAACAAATGCAGTTTATAAAAGTGGATGGCAAAATGATTTAAGTATGAAGATGGAAAATGCCCCATTAGCAAAAGGAACTGTTGTATATACTTTAATTGCAGTTCAAGATGGTGCAGGCAATAAGGCTGTCTATATGCCAATACCTTTCTCTTTTATATATTAAATATCAAAGGTGGAGTTACACGACTCCACCTTTAATTTTTCCTATACATCCATAATTTTTGAAGAAAAATTACTAAAAAATTTACTATTTTAACATTATATTTAATTTCTTTTCGTGTAATTTTGTATTTATAATTTGTTGATAGTATTTTTTAGAAATTTGATAAATAAACAAATCTTAAATTATCTTTCTAAATAAAGAAGTGTAATAATAAATTTACCATCAGAATAGGTCGTATTCATATTAATGACTTCGACATCATTTTCAGAAAGCCACAAATTTACAGTTTCTTCAAGCCAATAAATGTTTGATAAAGGATCGAATATTTTGATTTTTTGTGTGGATATCTTATTTCGTGTTAGTGTGCTTCCATATACCATTTTTTTACCCTATAAAAATTATTTTTAAAAAAAACATAAAAATTATAATTTCTATAATAATTATATATTAGATATTTTATTAGCCAAAGTCAATAAAAATTTATTTTTTTTCACATTTTTCAATATGTTTTATAATAGAATTAACAACATCATCAGTTTTACCAGAAGAAAATTGACAAACAGGCAAAGATTTGAAAAATATTTTACCATAAGACTTTGTTACGACCCTAGCGTCAAGCAAAGCGACAATCCCATAGTCATTATGTTTTCGGATAAGTCTGCCAAAACCTTGACGAAATTTTATAACAGCAGAAGGTAAAGTGTAATCTAAAAATGGATTTAATCCTCTTTTTTCCATTTCTTCAATTCTTGCCTCCTCAACTGGCTCAGTTGGCATTCTAAAAGGAAGTTTTGTTAAAATTACATATCTTAGAGTCTCACCAGGTGCGTCAACTCCTTCCCAAAAAGAATCCGTTGCAAAAAGGTTAGAACTTATATCTTCTTTAAATTTTTCTAAAAGACGCCCTTTTTCCATCTCTCCTTGATAGAAAGAACGAAGACTTCTTTCTTTTAAGTATGGGTTTGTCTCTTCGTAAGATTTTTTTAATTGGTGATAAGAGGTGAATAAAACAAATGAAGAGCCTTTAGTTGCCTCAATAGACTTTTTAATAAAATTATTTAACTTTTCGTTATATACTTTGTCATTTCCAAAAGCATTTTTTGGCTCTGGAATATCCGTTGGGACAGCGACCAAAACTTTATTATAATAATCATAAGGTGAAAGAAAAGTATCAATTGTTACAGGTTTTTCTTTAATCAAAGAAATTCCACAAAGATTATTAAAATAGTCAAATTTATTATCAACAGTCAAAGTCGCAGAAGTTAAAACCACTGAGTCAAAAACAGAATAAACCGCATCATTTAAAAATTTATTAAAATAAATTGGTGATGCTGACAATTTTAATACAGGATTTTCTTTATTTCCTGCTAATTCGAGCCAAATAACGCTTTCTTTAATATTACTATTTAATAACTTTTCTATGTTCTCTTGGTAAGATTCGAGTTTATTTTTGTAAGATTTTGCCATTTTAAAGTCATATTCTATTGAATTTTTTATTTTTTGAGGTAATAAATCAATTTTTGTAATAAGATGGTTGAATGTTATTTCAAAATTTTTTATTGAGTCAGTCAACTCTTTTAATGGGTTAATAAAATTTTTTATAAAACTATCAGATTCCCATAAATCTTCTTTGATCCTAATAGTTTGATTGATATTCTCAAAATCATTTTTCTTGATAAAATTATCCATGCAATAAGTCTTAATTTTATCAAAAATATTAAAAGATTCTTGATATAAATAATTATAACTGCCAATAACATCTTTAGTTATAAAATCAGCCAATAAACTTAATTCATCTGAGCCAAGCTTTCTAATTTTGAAGCTAAATTTTGGTATAAAACCTTTATTATCTTTTCCTTTATAAAAAGACATAAATTTATAAAAACCAATTTGCGAAAAGGTGTAAGAAAAATATGAGGTTGCAGACTTATCAATATTATGAGCTTCATCAAAAACAATTTTTTTGTAAGGTGGCAAAAGAATGTTTTCTTCAACCCCTCTACCTTTACTTCTAATTTCTATATCAGCAAATAAAATATGATGGTTTGCAATTAAAATATTAGCTTCAGTAGTTTGTCTTCTTGCTTTTTGTAAAAAACATTCTTTATAAAAAATACAATTATTGCCACCGCAAAAATCAGCATCACTTGAGACTTTGTCCCAGATATTATTTTGTGGAATAAAATTTAAATCCTCGATGTCTCCATTTTCTGTTGTAGCTGACCATTTTACAATTGTTTTTAATTCTTCGTCTTCATCGTTTAAAGCCAAGTCATCTTGAACACTGCTTAATTTTAATTTGCATAAATAATTTTTTCTACCTTTAACAAGAACTGCTTCTAATTGTGAGCCAAGAATTTTTTTTACTAATGGAATATCTTTATTTAATAACTGATTTTGTAAATTTATCGTGTTGGTAGAAATTGCAATACGTTCATTGTTTGCCTCTGCCCACAAAAAAGCAGGGATTAAATAAGCCAATGATTTGCCAATGCCAGTGCCAGCCTCAATTACCGCTATCTTATTTTTATTAAAAGAGTCAGTTATCCTTAAAGACATATTTAATTGAGCTTCTCTAAACTCAAAATCTTTTTTCTTTTGACTTATTAATCCCCCAGCAGAAAAAATTTCGGTTATATGATCAGCATCAATTTTACCTTTATCTTTAATTTTAATAGGAGGTACGACAACGGTGAGTTTTTTAGCATTATTATCGGTAATAAAAAAACCAATTCCTTCATTTTGCAGATATACTGCATAATTCATATCAGCAGGGGAGGGTTTGGTATTACCCGAAGGATGATTATGTAGAATAGCATTATATCTTTTTACTATTTCATAAGGAGCTAAAACTTCTTCATCATTTCCATAGCAAATAGGATTTACATCCTTTACATTTCCTTCTTCATCGAGTAAACAACCAAAAAAAATTTCACCGCCATTATGTTCTTCAATTTCATCTTTAACCTTTAAGGCGACATTTTCATCCAAAAAATATTTGATAGCAAACTCCTCCTATAACACAGATTAACCCACATTATATTTATTTATAATCATATAACACTGATTTAACACGAATTTTTACTAATTAACACAGATTATATATTTTTTTTTACCAACCAACGAAATCCGTGTCAATCTGAGAAAATTAGTGCTAATCTGTGTTATATTAAGGCTAAAAAGTTTAGAATAACAGAAACCAGATCATTTTCAGTTCTTTTTGCAATAGAAATAACTTCTTCATGAGATAATCTATTTACAGTAAGACCAGACGCATAGTTTGAGATACAACTTAGTCCAACAGTTTCAATTTTGCAATGATTTGCAACGATCGTTTCTGGTACAGTTGACATTCCAACAGCAGAGCCACCAATAGCTCTAAAAAATCTAACTTCTGCAGGTGTCTCAAAAGATGGTCCTGATACACCAACGTAAATACCTTCTTTAAGTGGGGTAGGGGTTGATTGTTTTAAAAGAGTAATAAGTTTTTTAGAATAAGGCTCTGACATATCGACAAATTTTTTGCCGTGTTCTTCAATATTTTTGCCAACTAAAGGATTTACACCCATTAAATTTATATGATCAGTCAAAATCATAATGTCACCAGGTTTTAAATCTTTATTTAGACTTCCTGCTGAGTTTGTGATTACTAATGTTTTTACTCCAAGTTCTTTCATTACTCTTACTGGAAAAACAACTTTATCAATTGGATACCCTTCATAATAATGGAGTCTTCCTTGAAAACAAAGTGTTTTTTTGTCTGCAATGATTGCATAAGTAAGTTTACCATCGTGCCCTTGTACTGTTGGCTGTGGGAAATAAGGAATGCTTTTATAAGAAAAGTCTTGTCCATTTAAAGACTTTGCAAAACCACTTAAACCAGTTCCCAAAATTACTCCAACATCAATTTTGTCGGTTTTAATTTTTTCTATAATATACTCAGATGCTCTTTTTACAGGCTCTAATCTCTCATCCATTTTAGACTCCATAGAATTTAATTATATAACACAAATTTACACGAATTAAAACAAATTACGCTATTTTTTATTAACAATCATCTCTTTTTTAAACTTTTACTCATTTAATACCAAAAAGTATAATCTGTGGTTAATCTGTGTAAATTTGTATTATATGTTTATATATTAATACTTTTTTTAAAAAAAATATAGTCTTTTTTTAAATATTTGAAAATCTATAATAAAACAAATTGACTTTGTCTAGTACAATTAAATCTTTTGAAAATTATAAAAAAATTTATTAATGTTGTAAATCAAAATTAATATTTTTGAATTTGATTTGAAAAGATTTATTTGATTTTTTCTTTTATCTCTATTAATTTCTTTATTATTTCCAAATCTGATTTTTTATTAACATCTATGGTTATTGGTCTAATTTTTCCTTTTCTTTCGTAATTTAGATAATTTGTCTTAATATTTTGCTCTAATGAACTATTTTTTATTATTTCTTCTGATTTATTGTTAAAATAGAAAGTAATTTTGAATAGTTTTTCCCATATAGATACCCAACAAATTGTTTTTGATTTTTTAGTTATTTTACACAACCAACTTTTTCCATCATTATAATATCTCCATTCGAGAGATAACAAGGGATAATCGTTTTTTAATAATTCTATAAATGAATCCCATATATTTTTTGTATCATGAAGATATTTAGCCAATACATCATCATCTGGATATATATTTTTATCATTTAAACAAGGATTTATCATAAAATTTCCTTTTTAGTAGAATGTTATTTTACTTTTTATATATTTGAGTAATTGCATATTCAAAAGCCTGTTTCCATACCCCCATATCATGCCCACCATTATAATTTTTTATATCTAAAAATACATTAGCACTTCTTTTTGAGAATGCTGCAGGTAATTGTTCATTTACAATTTTAATTATACTTTTAAAAATATCATCTGTTCCAACACTTATATAAAAATTATGTGGTTTACAATTTGATGAATCAAAAATATTCCAATAATTATCATAGTTATAAGTTTTCCATAAATCTTCCGAAAAATTACCATTTGCATCTTTAAAAGAATCAACTCCAGTAATAGCCGAAGAATTTGAATCTGGTAGAGGATAATATGCCGATGGGCTCATCAAAATACCATTTATAAAAAGTTCTGGGTATTTAAGTACAAACCTTAAACTACCATAACCACCTGCAGACATTCCACCAATACTTCTATATTGCCTTCCAATTTTTACTCGATAATATTTCTCAATTTTAGGAATTAAATCTTTAATTATCGCACTTTCCATATTTTCAACGCCATCTACATACCAACTATTACCACCATCTGGCATAATAACTATAAAATCTCTAATTTTATCTTCATTATATAATCTATCAAGTATTCTATTAACATTTCCATATTTTATCCAAACATCCTCATTTCCACCATGACCATGTAA
>MIAN01000028.1 GCA_001829125.1 Spirochaetes bacterium GWB1_27_13
AATTGGTGCTGATCCAGAAATCGATATTGCAATTGTAAAAATCGAAAGTAAAGAAGATTTGATTGTTGCTAAGTTTGGTGACTCTGATAAAATGCAGGTTGGAGATTTTGTTATTGCAATAGGTAATCCATTTGGTCTTTATGGAACGATGACTTTTGGTATAGTTAGTGCAATTGGTAGAAGTGATGTTTCTACTGGCAAGGCTAATTTAACAAATTTTATTCAAACTGATGCTGCGATAAATCCTGGTAACTCTGGTGGACCTTTGATTAATATTGATGGAGAGGTTATAGGTATAAATACTATGATTTATTCTCAAAGTGGTGGAAACGTTGGAATAGGTTTTGCAATACCAATAAATATAGCAAATAAAATTGCTGATGAGGTTATAAATAATGGCAAATCAAAAATAGATCACGGATACCTTGGTGTATTTTTTGAAGAATTAAAAGAAGAAACAATTAAAACTCTTGGTTTAAAAACAGAATATGGAATGCTTGTTAGTAAAGTAATCGAAGGAAGCCCAGCAGAAAAATTTGGAATTAAAGTAGGTGATGTAATTTTAGAAGCAAATGGTAAAAAATTATACAAATCATCTGAGTTGACAATGACAGTTGCAAACTCAAAACCTGGTGAAAAACTCAGTTTTAAAATTTTAAGAGATGGAAACACAATTACAAAAGAAGTTACGCTTGGTAACAGAAATGATATGAACTTAACAGAAACAAAGGATGTAAAATCTTTAGAAAATTATGGAATTGATGTTGCAGAACTTACGCCAAATATAAAAGATAAAGCTAAAATTCCTGCTGATTTAGATGGAGTAATTATTACAAATGTACAACAACAAAGTAGAGCAGCAGGTGTTGGTATTGAAGAAGGTGATATAATTTTTAAAGTAAATAACAGAAGAATAAAAAATATAGGTGATCTAACTAAAATTTTGGAAGAAAATAAAGATAGGCAAAATTATTTCTTTATATTTAGACAAGGTAAAGAGTTTATAGTTATAATGTAGAATTTTTTACAGTGCTACCATAGAATTTTATTATACAATTTTAATTAATGTACTATGGTAGCATATATATTTATATGTATTTTAAAACTTCATAAACCAAGAAGAACACGAAAATATTGAATAAATTAGAAATTAAATCATATTTTTATTAAATATTCGTAAAACTCCATGTCTTCTTGGCGTTTTTTTGTAATAAAACTCCTAATTTTATGAAAACTGATGATAAGTAATGAGGTCGCTTTATTACAAATAAATTATAAAATTTATGAATTAAAATTCATCCTCAATCGTAATTTATGTTGATAAATTAGTCTAATTTATTGATTCTCTTTAGGAAATTTTTAAAAACCAATCAAATAATTTACAAATTTTAAAAATTATTGTATAGTTAAATTATTATATGCTTAAACGCTTTTAAAAGGTTAATAAATAATAGAATTGACATTGCTTGTAATTTATTTGATACAGATGAATTAATAGAAATAAGTGTTTAAGGTATATAGACAATTTGGACAATTGTCAGTATAAAAACAAAAAACATTATTTGGCAATGATTTAAAGTTTAAAAAAACTTACAAAAGGCTATTCTATATCAAAATTGAAATATATTAAATAGGAAGCATTTCGTCTTATTTTAGAATCAGTAACAAAAAATTTGTTATTTGATTATGTAGTATAAAAAAGTTTTTGATTTGACAAAAAAAACAAAAAAAATGAGGTGTAATAAAAATTGAATGTGAAAAAAATAATTTATATTTTTGTAGTTTTAATAATTTTTGTTTCCTGTAAAGATAAAGAAATTATTACTAAAAATTGGGAAATATCTTTGCCTTTGACAAATACTCCGCTTGATTTAAATCAGTGGGGGGTAACAAAGTATTCTTCTTTAAAATTAAGAAATTCTCCGATAGAAGAATCTACAATTGTGAATCATTTGCCTCTTGGTGCAGTGGTTGAAGTAATAAAAAAGGAAAAAGAAATTAAGAATTTTGAAAATACACTTGACTATTGGTATTTTATTGATTATGAAGGAGAGAACGGCTGGATATTTGGGTCTTATCTGGAAATTTTTAATACTTATGATGAGGCTATAAAAAGAAGTGAAGAGATTCTATTTGGAAAATAAAGGATTTTATGGAAAAAAAACAAAACAATAATTTTTTGAAAAGATTTTATATTCCTGTAATAATTATAACAATTGGAATATTAGTCGAACTTGGAATTGCTTTTTTATCTTATTTTTTTAAAAAATAATTTTTTATATTGAAAAAAGTTTTTTTATATTCTATACTAAAAAACATCTTAAACTATTTTATTCGTGGAGAAAATAATGGCAGAACAAAAACGAAAGGATTTAACTTTAGTTATTGTTGAGTCTCCAGCTAAAGCAAAAACTATTAATAAATATCTTGGCAAAAATTATAAAGTCACAGCTTCTATGGGGCATATAATCGATTTACCTAAATCAAGAATTGGTGTCGATGTAAAAAATAATTTTACTCCCGAATACATAACAGTAAGAGGTAAAGGTAAGATTCTAAATGAATTAAAAAAACTAGCTTCTCAATCAAAATTTGTATTGCTAGCAAGTGATAATGATAGAGAGGGTGAAGCAATCGCATATCACATAAGCGAGTCGTTAAAAGAAAAATATCCACAAGTCCCAATTAAAAGGATTGTTTTTAATGAAATAACAAAACCTGCTATACTTGAAGCTATAAAGTCTCCACGCGATATTGAGTTTCCAAAGGTAAATGCTCAAAAAACTCGTAGAATTCTTGATAGACTTGTAGGTTATAACATTTCTCCTATTCTTTGGGCAAAAGTTAAAAATGGGCTTTCTGCTGGTAGAGTTCAATCTGTTACATTAAGAGTTATTTGTGAAAGAGAGGACGAAATAGAAAAATTTATACCAGAAGAATATTGGACTTTGGAAGCTATTTTTGCTAAAAGTAAAAAAGAATTTACTGCCGAACTATTTAAAGTTGATAATAAAAAACCAGAGTTTAGAAATCAAGATGATGTTAATAAATTATTAAAATCTTTGGATGAAAAAAATTTTAGTGTGACTGCTATACAAACTTCGTCCAAATCAATTAGACCTACTCCACCTTTTACAACATCAAAATTACAACAAGTTGCCGCAAATAGATTTGGCTTTACTTCAAAAAAGACTATGAGTATTGCTCAACAACTCTATGAAGGTATTGATATTGGTAGAGAGACTGTTGGTTTTATTACATATATGAGAACAGATTCGACTCGTATATCTCCTCAAGCAATTGGAGAAGTACGAAATTTCATCGAAGAAAATTTTAAAGAATCTTTACCCGAATCCCCAAATTATTATTCTAAATCCGAAACAGCACAAGATGCTCATGAGGCTATTAGACCAACATCTGTTCATAGAACGCCTGATCTAGTAAAAAAATATTTAACACCAGACCAATTTAAAATATATTCTATAATTTGGGAAAAATTTGTATCAAGCCAGATGACCCCTTCTGAATATTCTACAGAAACAATTTTAATAGATAATAATAATGCTACTTTTAAAATATCAAAATCCACTTTATTAAAAGAAGGTTATAATGCAGTGCTAAACCTTCTAAAATCAAAAGATGGTGAAGAAAAATATGTTAAAATTCCTCCTTTAAAAGAAGGCGATAAACTTGATTTAAAAAAATATTTACCAGAACAACATTTTACACAACCACCTCCTCGATATACAGATGCTACAATTGTAAAATTTTTGGAGGAGAATGGCATTGGGCGTCCTTCTACATATGCTCCAACAATTTCGACTTTGCAAGAAAGATATTATGTTGAAAGAAAGCAAAGACAATTAGTACCAACTGTTTTGGGGAAACTCGTAAATCAACTTATAGTAAAAAGTTTTCCTGATATTGTTGATATTGGTTTTACAGCAAAAATGGAAGACAATCTTGATAATATTGAAAAGTCAAATCTTGATGGAACAAACATTTTAAAGAATTTTTATGTACCGTTTATTGAAGAAATCGAAGAGGCATCAAAAAATCTTTCTGATCATAAAAAATCTTTTGATGAGCAAACTGGCGAACTTTGCGAAAAATGCGGCAAGCCAATGGTCAAAAAACTTGGTAAATTTGGTTTTTTCATAGCATGCTCTGGATTTCCTAGCTGCAAAAATTCAAAACCTATTCCACTTGCTGATTGCCCAAAAGATGGCTGCAACGGCAAAATAATCGAACGTAAAAAAGCCAAAAGAGGCAAAAAATTTTACGGCTGTACAAATTATCCAACCTGTGACTTTGTAAGCTGGTTTAAACCAACAGAATTTAGCTGTCCTAAATGTGGTAAATTCTTAATAGAAAAAAACGATAAAATTCATGGCTCTTACAAAACTTGTATCGACGAAAAGTGCGGATATAAACAGGTCGAAGAGCATTAGGGAGAATATTTTCTCATGAGAAACTGAGTTAAGAAAATATTTTTGTTTTTTTCGGTTAAATTTTTTGGCTAAATAATAAATCAAATTTCGGATTAATAATATAAAAACGGTTGAGATATATGGAAAATAATATTGATAATTTAGTTAATAATAAAAATGATAGTAAAAAAATCGCTGAGTATAACAAATCTCTTGAGGATTTGAGAAAATATGAGAAAAAAGAGATAGAAAATAATAATATTTATCTTGAAAAATTAATAAATACAGCAAAAAAAGCAGAAAATATACATAAATTTGATATTGCTTTAGAATTATATAATAAAGCTTTATCTATATCTCAAAAAATAGGTAATGCCAATGAAATTGCAAATAATTATGGTAATATAGGAATAATATATCAAAAAAAAGGAGATTTAGATAGTTCTTTATTTTACTACCAACAAGCATTAGAAATTGCTAAAAAAATTGGTGATGATAAGATAATTGTTTCTGCTATTACGAATATAGGATTAGTATATCAATATAAGAAAGAACCGGACAAATCTTTAGAATATTTTAATGAAGCATTAGAAATTAGTAAAAAAATAAATGATAATGAGTTGATTGTCACTAATCTTACCAATATAGGTACAATATATCTAAATAAAGATAAATTAGACAAATCTTTAGAATATCATAATAAAGCATTAGAAATTGCTATAAAAATAAATAATAATGACTTAATTGCTCATAATCTTAATTTTATAGGAATAATTTATCAAAAGAAAAAAGAATTTGATAAATCTTTACAATATTATCAAAATTCTTTAGAATTTGGAAAGAACAATAAAGAAATAGTGATAAATAACTTTCTTCATATAGGTAATATTTATATAGAGAAAAATCAAAGAGAAGAAGCTTTAAATTATTTTTATCAAGCCTTTGACTTATCTAAAACTTTGGATTTTAAATACCTTACCGAAAAATCCCAAAAATCTATTTTAGAAATAGAATCCTCTTATATAAAATCTATCGAAATCAAAAATTATTTTTTTATAAAAGATTTACAAATCGATAATCTTAGTGATAAAAAAGAAATATATTTTGTTGGTGAGAATGGAGATGGTAAAACGATATTATTACAATCAATCGCACTAGGATTGGCTGGTAGTAAGAAAAACCCTGATATTGCTTATTTTATAGAAAAAAACCAATTAAATAATTTTTATATTGATATTATAGATAAAAATGATTTAAAATATACTTTCATTTATAATTATGAGAATAAAAATATTGCAAATAATGTTTTTGGTTATGGAGTTTATAGGGGCAGAAATGATTCTGACAAAAAAGATAAGTATGGATTTTTAAGTTTATTTAGAGATGACATTTATTTAAATAGTCCAGAAAAATGGCTTTTAAAATTGGATTATAGTCAATCAAAGGGAATTGCAAATCAAATAACTATTGATACCGCCAAAAATATGATAAACTCAATACTTGATAAAAATGTAGAAATTGAAATAATTGCACCAGAAACAGTAAATTTTATTGAAAGAGGAAGTAAACTTAATTTTTCTCAACTTTCTGATGGTTATAAGAGTGTAATTGTCTGGATTTGTGATTTATTGGAAAGATTGTCAACCAATCAGCCTTGGGTAGAAACTACAAAAGATTTTGTTGGCGTAGTTTTAATTGATGAGGTGGAATTATTTTTACATCCAAAATGGAAATATACAATAGTTAGAGAGTTAAGAAAATGGTTTCCAAATATCCAATTTTTTATTACAACTCATAGTTCGACTGTTATTTTGGGTGCTTCAAAAGATGCTGTTTTTTATAGGCTTTATAAGGATGAATCTGGATTTACTCAAGTATCAAAACCAATTTCAAAAATATCAAATTTAATGCTTAATGAAATAATAACTTCACCACTATTTAACCTTGAGTCAGCAGAATCAGCAGCTTTTGACGAGGATATTCCAAAAGAAATATCGATAGAACAATTTGAAAATAATATTATGAATAGCAAAGAGAAAAAATTTATTAATTCTATTTACAACAAAAAAGAAGATAAATATATTTTGAAAGACAATTTGACAGAAGAAGAATTACAAAAATTAAATAGCATTCTCATAAAAATTGGGTATAAAGAAGACCTTAGTATAAGTGATGATTATTTGTACTCAAAAATTCATAGAGAAATATCAAAAAGAGTTAAAGAAATCAATAATATTACTGATGAAGATATAATAAAAATGATAAATGAAGAGCTTGATAAAGAACAAAGGCTTATAAATGATAAAAATAAATAAAAATTTGTCAGATATACCAATTTCGTTAAAATCTCAACAAATTCAAGATAAAAGAAAAGAGTTAATATCAAAAGGAGAATATCCTAAGGATAAAAAAGAAAAAGTAAAATTTGACCCATTCTACAAAAAAGAGGATATAAAAGAAAAACTTGAAAAAATTTACAATCGTAAATGTGGATATTGTGAAAAAGATGTTGAAGATACAGAATATCATATAGAACATTACAGACCAAAAAGTATTTATTATTGGCTTACTTATTCGTATGATAATCTTTTGTTGTCTTGTTCAAGGTGCAATAAAAATAAACTTGATAAATTTGAGGTTGAATATTCGCTGGTTAAATTTGATAGTAATGATTTGAAAAATATTCATAATCTAACAGAAAAATATAATAAGATAGAAATTCCAAAAATTGTAAATCCAGAGTTGGAAGATGTCGAAGATAAACTTATATTTGATTTAAATACCGGGAGTATTGATTCAGATGATCCTCGATGTAAACACACAATTAAAATTTGCAAATTATCAAGAAAAGAAGCAAGTAATAGAAGAAAAAAAATCTGGAATGATTTTATAAAAAAATATAATGATTACAAATTAAAGTTGTCGATGGGTGATAAAAATTGTATAATTTCTATAAGAGATAAAATTAATGAGTTTATTAAAGAGTCAAAAGATGTAACAAAAGAATATCTTGCTTTTAGAAGATATATAGTAAGAAATGAAGAATTTATTAAAAATTACAACAAACAAAAGGAAAAATAATGGAACCAGTAAGAAAAATGCGAAAAGCGACTAATATAAATGAATTTACTAATAATTTTTTATCAGTGAATGTAATTGATAAAACTAATGCAGAGTTTTATGTACCGATTTATGATGAGATAATAGACGATATTAGAAGTAAAATTTTATACGATGAACTTGATAATCAAACATTGTTTATTGCAGGGCAGGCTGGGACTGGTAAAACTACTGCACTAAATTTTTTTGAGAATGATGAGATTGCTGAAAAATATGATGTGAAAATAATAAGAGGTAGGGATTTATTTGATCCAAATGATATTGATATTATTGATATTCTTCTTATGTTTGGTTTTACCCTTGTAAAAGACAATAAAAATTTAAAAAATAAATATCTTGAAAGACTTCAGAAAATTCAAAAAATTCAAGATGGGATAATGGAAGAGGTTTCAAGTAAAACTAGTGGAGTTGGTTTTAATGCTGGTGCTGGTATAGGTGGAAAAATTGGTTTTAATTTTTTAAAATTTTTTGAAACTGAGTCAGAACTTTCTTTTAGTTTTAAAGCAGATAAAGAATTTCGTAAAGAAATAAGAGAAATTTTTAAATTAAAGAAGAATGATTTACTTAAAATGATAAATGAAATGATTAATGCTTATTATGAGGAAAAGGATTCTACAAAAAGGAAACTTTTGTTTATAATTGATGATCTGGAAAAACTTAGGGAACAATCTCAAATAAACTCTATTTTTATAGAAAATAAATTTTTTATTTATAGTATAAAATGTAAAAAAATTGTTGCAATACCTATACATCTTATCAATAACCCAGCAATTTTTGGGTCAAATGATATTGGTAATGAAGTTAATAAATTTATTATAAAATTGAAACAAAATCCAATAAAAGATGAATCTGTTGATGATAAAGAAGAATTGGTAAATATCGAAAAAAATAAACAATTAATGAGAAAAATTGTTTATAAACGGATAGAAAATAACGAATTGATAGAAAAAGAAGCAATTGACGAAGCGATCGAAAAATCTGGTGGCGTTTTGAGACAGTTTAGTCAAATTTTATATAATGCTGGTGCTGATGTAAGAAGGCTAAAAGGTCAAAAAATATCAAAAAACGATGCTGTAAAAGGTTGGGAAAGAATAAAATCAATAATGGATGGCACTATAATTAGTGGTGAGCGAATCAAATTGTTAGAAAGCATAGTTGATAACCACAAACCTACTGATTTGGACTCAGATACTTTTATTGACTGTATCCTAAACCTCCAGATAATCGTAAACCAAAACGGCTCTGTGTGGTATGAAGTTAATCCAATAATCGAAAAAACAGTTAAAATATATGCAAATAAATAATTTTTTGTCTGTTAAAGAAAAATTAACACTTTCTAATTTTAAAGAAGAACTTGAATATATCTCAGATGTTCCATTTCTGGCTATAATTGGTATTGACTCCAAAAGATTGGAAGAGTCTTTTATTGATTTTATTAAAAAGAATAGCAATATTGAGGTAGAAGATGTTTTTGTTCAAAAAAGCTTTTCTTTTAGTGGGATAATCAAAAAAAATAACCAAAAACTATATATTTTGTCATTTTTTGATATTGCGAATGATATTAATGTGATAAAAGAATTGATTTTTCATAGGGATTATATAACTCAATATTGTCTAAAAATAGTTATTTTGGGAAATATTGATTTTGTTGAAAATATAATAAAAAATGCCTACGACTTTTACTCAATTGCAAGTTTTACGAGTATTTTTAACGATAGGAAAAATGTTGTCCAAAAAGACTTGGAACGACCACATAGCGATGGGAAAAAAGTCGTGGAGTATAAAAAAGCCCGTAAAGATTTAGAAAAATACGAAAAAAAAAGGATAAAAGA
Organism: Spirochaetes bacterium GWB1_27_13; assembly: GCA_001829125.1. Taxonomy (GTDB): domain Bacteria; phylum Spirochaetota; class GWE2-31-10; order GWE2-31-10; family MWDO01; genus GWC1-27-15. The sequence continues at coordinate 9,383 of MIAN01000028.1, forward strand.
CGAAGGTGTTTATGCTATAAAACTTGTAAATACGGCTAAAAATGCAGAAAAAATAGCAAAATTTGATAAGGCATTGGATTTATATAAAAAAGCGTTAGAAATTGTTAGAAAACATAGAGATAACAATAATATAGTTGTAATATTAAATCAAATAGGGATAATATATCAAAATAAAGGTGAGTTAGACAATTCTTTATTATATTATAAAGAATCGTTAGAAATCGCTAAAAAAATCGGTGATAATAGTTTAATTGCAAGTATTCTTTGTAATATTGGAGTAATATATCAAAATAAAGGCGAATTAGATAATTCTTTATTATATTATAAAGAATCGTTAGAAATCGCTAAAAAAATTGGTGATAATAGTTTAATTGCAACTAATCTTGGTAATATTGGAGTAATATATCAAAATAAAGGCGAATTAGATAATTCTTTATTATATTATAAAGAAGCATTAGAAATTGCTAAAAAAATTGGTAATAATAGTACAATTGCAACTAATCTTTCTAATATTGGAGTAATATATCGAAATAAAGGCGAATTAGATAATTCTTTATTATATTATAAAGAAGCATTAGAAATTGCTAAAAAAATTGGTGATAA
>MIAN01000029.1 GCA_001829125.1 Spirochaetes bacterium GWB1_27_13
CACGATGGAACTAAAAAATCTTTAAGTTTCAATTTTTCTGAAGAGTCATTAAAGCAATTTTATTCTCTTCTTACTTCAGAAACTTATGTTATTGTTGAAGCTTCTACAAATACTTTTAAGTTCGTAGAAAAGTTATTTCTGAAATATTTCAAATGTTAAAAAAAATAAGAATACCATTATTGAAAAGACGAAAATAATCATCTAAAAAAAATTAAAGAATATAATAACTTTTTAAAAAGTTCTTGACTTTTCTCATAGACGTATCGCCAGTAGCCGAAGTGTACCCACGAAGGCAATTTGGGTGAAGGCGTACTCCGCTGGAACCGGCTACTGGCTGTTGTGTGTAGTGCCACCTTATAATTTTATAAAATCATCAATTTTTATTATTATTCCAGTATTCCACGAACCTAGAATAATATATTCATTATTTTTTGAAAAATCAACAAAACAAGCATATTTCATATTATATTCTTTTACTATTGATAAATCTTTAAAATTAAATAAATTAATCTTGTCATCTGTAATTAAGCACAAAAATTCTAAATTATTTGATAATGAGAAATCCTTAAAACTTCCCTCATATTTCAATTTTGTTAGAATTTTATTTGTTTTATAATTAATTACCAATAATTCATGATTAAATTGATCATTTAATATTAAAAAATCATTTTTAAATTTTATTTTATTACTTGAGTTAATTTTAAATTGTTTATCCTTTGGTTTATTTGTATTAAATGGATATTTCCATTCAATAATTTTTATATAGTCTTCTATTTTACCAGATTTTTGATTAGCTTTTGGAGTTATTAAAAAATAATAATTATCATTTTCGTTATCAATAGATGTAATCATTGAATTATTAAATTGAGCAATAACAGAACATTTTGTAGTTATTTTATCAAAGATATAAATATTACCAGCCCAATCGCCAATTACTAAAAATTTATCATCCGGTGTAAAATGAATATTGCAGGTTTCAGGCTTGTTTTTTTTATCTAATTGAATATTCTTTAATTCAGATATATTATAGATTGCAATTCTTCCAGCAGTATTAATCAAACCAATTTCTTTATTATTATTTGAAATACAAATATGAGAAGGATTTTTTAAGTCTTTAAAATCTGCTAATAATTCATGTGTTGAAACATCATAAAAATTAAGAGAAGAACCACCAATATTAATAATTTTTGAATAATCATTTAAAATTAAGATTTCATGAGAAGTTTTTAGTTTTATTATCGAGTTTATTTTATTTTTAATCATATCAATCCTCTTAAGGCGGCATTACACACAACGGATTGCCGATATATGTCGTTTTCGGCATATTTAAACATAATCTATCATAACAAATAAATAAATCAACTATTTTATCATAAATCTGCTGAAAATGACCCCGAATGGCGTAGCGAGGTATTTTCCGAGCGAAGATATATCGGCTGTTAGGTGTCGTGTGTTAAGGATGTTAATTATCAGGAAATTGTATTTTAATATGTTTAGAAAAATCAAAATTTTGCTTTTCTGTTTTCACACTAAATTTATCGATAATATAACCTGATTTTATTCGTCCAGAATCATAAAATTCAATTTCTTTACCTTTAATTAATAATTCTCCTCTATAATTTAAATCACTTCCTAAAACTCCTTTTGTTAGATATCCTTGTTCATTAAATTGTACATATTCCTCTGATGATAGATTTACATTATTAATTTTTTGTTCATCACTTATTACTGCTTCTTTTATATTACCATTTTCATAAAATGAAATATACCATCCACTTAAAAACTTATAATTAAAATTATTAATAATGATATTTTCATCTCGAACCAAAGTTCCTGACATTACTATATCCCCAAAATAATAAAAAACATCATCTTTTAATTGAATTTCATTATTATAAGTTTTAAAAATTACTGGTGTATCTTCTTTAACTACTTTTTTATTAAAAAAGGATTCATATAAATTTACATATTTCGCTTTAATAATTCTTTTATCGGCAACAATAATTTCATTATATAAATCCAATTTGTAAATACTCTTTAATCTAAGTAATGCTTTGGATATATTTTCAAAATTTAATTCATCTTTTTCTTTTAAATAAAATTCAATAATATCATGATTAAATACAGAAAATGGTGGTTTTCCATGATATCCATCTAAAAAAATATATTCTCTTGAAAATAAAGTAATACAATCTTTTTTAATTAACAAATTTGGTATAGAATTATTATAAGCATATTTTATTTCTTGAATATCTTTTGTTATTATAGCTAGTTCCCAATATGAATATAGTCCTTCTTCCACATCCATTATTATATTATTTACATTTCTATCAATTTTTATATTTATTACTTTTTTAGTAGTTATATCAATTCCTTTTAATAAAAATGAATCATTATTATTTATTTTACTATCATTTTTTGTGAAGATTATTAATGATGAATTTGGAAATAAAATATTTAATACAAATAATATAAGGATTACTACAATCAAAATTTTCAAAAAAATCTCCTTAACACATGACACCTAACGACTATATGATAATAAAATCATATAGAAAAAATCAATAGGTGCTATAATCTATTTAGGTCTTTGGCAAAACAGGGACATCTTCCATAAGTTGACCCCGAACTAACGATTGACGGGCATCTATTGAATTCTTACTTTTGGTGAGAGTAATACTCTACACCGTATAGACGTTTAATACATGTATTATACATGATAACTCTTTTTTTGGAAGTAAATTTTTATTTTATTTGGAGAATATATGATTTTTCTTGGCATTGATTTACATTCTAATTGTTTTACTTGTTGTTTCATATACACGATGGAACTAAAAAATCTTTAAGTTTCAATTTTTCTGAATACTCATTAAAACAATTTTATTCTCTTCTTACTTCAGTTGCATTGTATTAGAATATTGTCTAATGAATACCACGTTACACGATCATTTTTCCTTTATTATTTTTTATCGCGATTTTTTTAGCAGTTAAATCTCTGGATTTGCTATTTATTATTTTTATAAAATCATCAATATTATTTGAAATATTTATCCATAATTTAATGTTGTCAATTGAGTAATAATGATGATAGCCTGTTATATCCTCTTCGGATATCATTATTATTGATTTTAATATTATATCATGATAAGCAATTATTCTTATTAAATCGTTATATGAAATAATTATCTTGCATAGTGATTTAAAAATTTGATATCTAAAACAAAGATACTCATTATCAACATTTGATTCTTCAATTACTTTTTTTAGTCTTTCAACACAATCATTATATTCATATGAATTAAGATTTAATTTTTTGAATAAAGCCATAATTTTAGTATGATTTGCAAGAGGTGGCATATTTTAACCTTATTTTAAAATTTTATGATAATATTTCACCTAACGAGTATATATTAGGTGGAAAACTGTCCTTCTTCGATTTTTTTCAGTAGTTTATCTATTCGTTTTTTTTGTGGTTCTGTTAACGAATCATATCTTTTTAATAATGTATTCTTGAAAAGTTCTGAATTACTTTTTGTAACGCAGACAAATGCTCTTTCTGAATGTTGACCTACTTCTTTTGGTCTACATGTTTCGAGATGTTTAATTATTATTGGAAAAACTATTCTCTCATATTTTAATCCGGCCTTTGCCAGTTCTGCAAATACAGTTATGCTATTATCAATTGTAATTACACTGCCTTTTTCATAGGCTTTTATTAAAGTATCCAGATTATCAAATATTTCCTGCGGTGTTATAGATGCTATTTTAGAAAGTGCTATCATTGCACCCCAAACCAATCGATTATTTCTTGATTTTAATAGTTTGATAAAAACTTCAACATAATTAGAAATAAGTACAGGTTCTCGTTTACCAATCTCATAAAGAACTTTTATACAATCATTTCCTATTTGTTCAATTGGATTATTTATGCCATCAACTATTTCATTAATGCCATTATTATTTTTTGTTTTTATTAATTCTAAAGCTAATTTAATATTTGGCTCTTCATCATTTCTTCCAAGAGAATAAGCTAACTTTTCTATCATTTTTCCTCCTGTTTTTCTTGTGGCGGTATTGCACATAAAGGTTTCGATATATAATACGTTTTTACGAGTACCTACGGAGTGTAGGAAAATTGTCCCTGTTCCCAGCCAAAATGCAGAAGCAATCTAACAAGTAGCGTAATCGTGCATCGTGTTATATTAATTTGCGTTTTATATTGGTAACAAATAAAGCCCAAAAACAATAACAAACGAACCAATAGTACCATTTATAAATTCTATAATCAATAGTTTATTAGGATAACTAGATTGTATCCACATATTCCAAAACCGTGGATACACACGTATTCCTGAAATAATAAAACCTAATATTAGAGTATTTGTAATTGTTTTTCCTAATATTGAAATAAGAAAAATAAATCCAACAGAAATAATATAAACTTCAAGTTGTGTTCCTAAAAACATAGATATTATATATTTTAATTTATTGTCCCATTTTTTAACTCCTGGATGAGAGCTTGTATCTTTATATATTTTAGCTACAATAGGATTTTGATATAGAATTCCAACAATAATAAAATGAATCATTCCTATAAAAGAGCCACATGTTAATGTTTTTAAAATAATATCCATAATTTTCTCCCATTTTAAAAAAATATCACAACTCACTTTCTTAAATTCTAAAAAAACTTTGTGATTTTGTAAAGAAAAATATTTAAATATTTCAGTTTAAGCAATAAAAACTGGTTTATTGTTAATAATAGAACTTTTAAAGACAAATCTTGACCCGCTACCTCAAGGGAAAGTCGAGGACAACAAGAAGAGAATAGAGGCTATCTCAAAAGCCAGCCTCTTTTTTATTTTTGTTATAAAATTATTTCTTTTTTAGATAATTTATTGAAATTTTTTCCAGTGTGTTTAACTTCTAAATCTTCCTCTTTCCAAAACTTGCCAATTTATCAGCTGATGCTCCGAGTCCTTGCAATGCTGTATTTACTTCTTTTATAGAATTATGGAGTGTATCAATTGCATCGGCAAAATCTTTTGTTTCTTTTGAAAGTTTATTCATATTGTTAGCCATATTTTCTACATCTGATTTTATTGATTGCATAATAGGAATAATTTTGTCAGTTTCACCTTTGGTTTTATCAGCGAGTTTTCTAATTTCAGTTGATACAACAGCAAAACCTTTTCCCATTTCACCAGCACGGCTTGCTTCAATTGCAGCATTTAGAGAAAGTAAGTTTATTTGTTGCGAAATTTCTGAGATTGCTCCAACTATTGGGGCAAATTGTTCTGATTTATCCTTTAAACTTGTATTTATGTCTTTTATTACATTTGTATGTTTATAAATTTGGTCAAATGCTTGTTTTGCTTTTTCTGCAAGCCCCATAATTGAGCGGGTCGTTGCTTCCATTTGATTTATTGTAGATGCAAGGTCTTCTGATATAGAATTACTTTCAAAAACAGTTTTAGTTAAGCTTTTTTGAATATAAAATCTACAATTTGTAGGTGTATTTAAATTGTGGTGCATAGCAGAAGCAAATTTTTGACAAGTTCCATAACCACAAGAAGGACAATTTAAAAAATCTGAAGATTCTCTTTTTAGAGTTAACTCTGCTTCTTCTTTTAGTTCGTTATAAGGTAGAGTTTGTATTGGTCTTACTGCTTCAGAAAAATATATTCTATTTAGATCAAGTTCATGATTTTCTTCAAGAAATTTTTCAAATGCTTTTTGAGCCTTAATTGGTGCTTTATAATTTTTTATAGATTCTTCTTCTTTCTCTTCAATCATTGATAGTTCTTTATCAATTGTTAAATCACTAACCACCGCAGGTCCTCTATAACATCCCCCTTCGCAATTCAAACAATCAACAATTAGTGGAAAATTCTTAAACTCACTATCTATATCTTGGGATAAGTCGTTAAAATATTTTTTATATAGAATATTACCTTCAAAATTTGTTATTCTTGCTTCTTGATAATATCGTTTTATAATATTTTTAAATCCAGCAGGTTTACAGAATGTCTCACCTCTTTCTGCTGGCATTAAATCAAATTTACCATCTTTATAAGCGTCCAAATCTATTTTGTGCATATCCATATATTTTTTCAGATTTTTTATTGTCAAATTAAATTGCATTACTCCATCGGTATCTGGGTCTCTAAATTCTCTTCGTTTAGAAAGGCATGGTCCTATATAAGCTATATTTCCTTCAAATTTCAACTTTTTTCTTATGATTTTACCAAGAATTATAGCAGGAGAATGAACAGGTGCTAAATAATCAATAAGTTCTGGCTTATAAATCTTTATATAATCAACAACTGACGGACATTGCTGAGAAATTAAAGGAATCAGCCCTGATTTTTTGATAAAATTTACATATTTGATTGTAGAAAATTCTGCACCAAGTCCCTCATCATAGATTCCATTTAAAACCCATGTTTCTTTAAGCCAACTGAGTAGTTGTTTGTGTTGATTTTTGAATGTTACAAGTATCGCAGGGGACACAATAACGCAAGTTTTTTCACCCCTATTTATAGAATCCAAAAATTCCTGAAAGTCATCAACTATACTTATAGCATTATGAGGACAAGCATTTGCACACCTACCACATCCAATACAAACATCATCATTTATTTTCATAGTTTTTCCATCAGCAATAAAACAGTATTTTACTGGACAAACAGAAATACAACTATGACAATTTACACATTTATCTTGTTCTATATTTACAACTTTGCAAAGTCCCATAAAAACTAACCTTTATATTGAATTTTCTTTAATTATCGAAATTTAATAGTTAAAGATAAATATTTAAGTATAAAATATTTATATAATTGTCAATAATATTTTTAATTGATACAAATTTAATTGTATTCTACTGCAAATAAGATACCACAGTTGCCCAGAAGTCCTCAAAATTTTGTTCTGAAAGAAAATGTCCTTCATCAGGATAGACTTTGTAGATAGGTTCGATTAAAAGATATTGTCTTACATACTCACGAAATTCTGGCATTTGTTTTAAAACACGGGGAGCATCCTTTTTACCACCGATGGAAAGCCATATCAATTTATTTTTGATGAACTCCCGATAGTTTTCTGACTTTTCTGGATCAATAGCAGCAAAAGGAGGTTCAAGCACTGGGTCTTGATAATAATTACCTTTAAATGAAGCCAATCCGCTGTAATGAAAAAGAAAAGGTTTACCATCTTCATAAAAAGATGGAATATTCTGAAGAAATGTAACAACAGCAGTTAATCCTCCAGCAGAAAACCCCGTAACAAACACATTTTTACCATCAATCCAACCATTCTGAATAAGTGATTCAATTATGGCTTGTGATGCTTGTGACGAATCAATAGCTCCATCTGTATAATCACCAGAAAGAGACCACCAATTTTGTACTGATATAAATATAAATTTTTTATTTTCAGCTCGTTTTTGCCATGGCTTTGCCAAACTTATATAAGCTTGGGTATCTTTTGTACTTCCATGATACCAAATAATAACTGGTGTATCAACATTTTTAGTACTGACACCAGCGGGTATAAAAAGCCATGCTTCAACTCCATTTTTAGCATACAATGGATATTCGATATTAACACGGATAGTATAAGCACCACCTTCTTTAGGAAACTTATCAGGTAATCCAGATACCTCAGTAGCAGTTAGCTGAAAAATAAATCCAATAACAATAAGAAAAAAAAACAATAACTTTAGTTTCATGAAATTTTCCTTAAAAAAAGCCTAACAGTATAGCACAGATTTTTTAGATTGTCACGGATTACACAGAATAAAACCATGTAATTAATTGATATTAAAGTAATTAAACTTTTCGATTTCTGATAAACTAAAAACTTTTTAGTATATTATTATTTTAGTAGAATATTTTTATTTGTCAATAGTAAAATAACCATTGATAAAAAAAGCCACAGATTGCACGAAAGAAACACTTTATTATTCTATGTTTCTTCCGTAAAATTCTGTGGCAAAATTTAGCTAATTATAATATTATTCAACAATTAAAAAGCTTGATGATAATTTGTCGAGTGTAATAGTATAAGAACCATTAGACACATTGTAAACTGTATTTGTTAGTCCATCTCTTAACTTTGTACCACCAACACTTGATTGAGTGATAGTAAAAGTTTCTGTTGATGTTCCAACATTCATTAGATAAACTACTTTATCTGTATCGAATACTTTTAGATCAGCATATCTTGTTGTATCTGCTATCAAGTTTGTTCTTGTACCGCACCATAAAGCCTTATGACTATTTCTTAAGTTCATAACTCCTGTTACATAATCTTTTAAGCTAGATTGGTTAGAATCAAAGTTTGAAATTTGACCACTTGATCTTGAAGCATGATCATCATAATAACCACTGTCCCCTTGATTTACAAAACCAGAAACTTCATCACCAATTTCATCACCATAATAAACTGTTATTGGACCTGTATAACTTCCCATAAAACTAAAAGCAAGTTTATGTCTTAGCCAGTAATCTGGATTTTCTTTACCATATTTTAAGTTTGGTGCTCTTTGTATCAAGTCCCCAAATCTAACTAAATCATGATTTGTTAGCATAAAATTTGGATGAGCAAAACTTGAATAAGTACTATGTGAAGCATATCCTTCTACAAGTTTTGTAGCTGGTTGATTGTAAGCTGTCGAAGTATCAACTCTTTCTTGACCAGCAAGAACTTGTACTAATCTATATCGTAATGGAAAATCAAAACATGACTTGAGACCAGCAGAACCATTTGCATCATATCCCCATTTTTGAATATTTGTTTCGCCATCCCAGATTTCTCCAACCATATAACCAAGAGTTCCCCATTGTTTGCCTTGAGCTTTTCTTTCTGCACATTTTTGCTCTACAACTTCTCTTATATCTTTTAAGTAGTTTCTATCTTGATTTTTTGTAGAAACTTGGTATGCTTGATCCAATCTCCATCCATCGATTTCGAGTTTATCAATCCAATAAGTAGCAACTTCTTTGTAGAATTCTAAACTACCTGGGTATGATACTGGGTCATTTCCACCAGATGGAGTTTTGCCAGTAGGAGAAGGTTTTACATTACCTTTGTTATGTCCAAAAACACCGTCAAAAAATACATATATATTTAACGCATGTGCTTTGTCAACTAGTTCTTTTGCATCATCAAAACTACCAAATTTTGGATCAACTGTAAAATAATCTTGACAAAAGTAGCCTGTTGCATCAAGAGCACCACTTCCATTTGAATCGAATATTGGAGTCAACCACAAAGCATTCATTCCAAGACCTTTGATATAAGGAAGGGCATTTATTATACCTCTCAAGTCTCCTTTATGTTGACTTGGTCCATAACCAGTATCATAATTTCTAGAACTATCCCCATCTTGAAAAGCTTCAACCATAACTTGATAAATTCTTAAATTATCAACATCTCCTGTTAAAGTTTGTTGTGTAACTTTTTTGTATGTGAATGACTCGCTTACTGTACCTTTGCTATTTTTTGCATAAACATTTACAGTTTTTGTTTGTCCCTCAGTCATATCACTACCGATTATTATTTTTGTAGAATCATAAAATTGAATTCCATTTGTATCAGAAGGAATTGTTCCATCTAATGTAAGTCTAGAAATATCAATATTATCACCTGTCACAGTTATTGTTATTTCTATTGTAGATGTAGAAAACTCGCCAGCCGCAGGAGAAATAGAAATTGCTGGTTTTCCATCTGGACATTCGTTATACCATTGACTTCCGTCATAGTAAGCAGTACGAGGTGGAGTTAAACCAATATCTGTTGCTGCTGAGTTAAATTTCATTCTTAATTCTTTTGTGAATGGAGCTAAAGAAGCACCATTTTTATCTTTGTCTATTTCATAAACATACCAGTTTGATAAACCAGTAACAGCTTGCATCTTAGGTTGTGTATTCCATGTATTTCCTTGTAATTCTGAAATTGCTCTTCCGCTCAACTCCCATAACCAAATTGTTGGAGCACCAGTAGTTGATTTGTAATAGATTTTGATTCCACTATAAGGAATTGTTGTAGTTGTTGTCGAA
>MIAN01000030.1 GCA_001829125.1 Spirochaetes bacterium GWB1_27_13
TTCCATTGTGTTTCCTCCTTCATTATTGTAAGTAGATAATATTTCAATAATTTGTTGTTCTTCTATATCTTTTGTTTTCAATATATATATCAAAAACATCTCTATTCTGCCAATTTCAGTTAATAAACCAAGTTTATTTAAGTTATTAATTATTTTTTTTATAGATTCAACATCATTTCTTTTAAATGCAGTTTTTAATCCAATAAGAGACGATATTAATATCAAATTGTTATGAAATTTTTCAGTATTATTATCATCAAAATCTATTGTATCATATAATAGATAAGAAAAATTTAATAAAAATGGTTTAATATCATCAGTTACATCGTATAAATCCAAAAAATATCTTGGTATCTTCCATTTTCTTTCACCATGATAAAATACAAGTGGAATAATTATTCTAAAGTCTTTTTTATTATTAAAATCTAATTCTAACATTGAATATATATAGTTTAATGTTTGTAAAAATAAGGCTTTATCATCAGGAGCAGTCGATTTATGCTCAATTAAAACAAAAATATCAGTATTTTTATTATTTATTTTCGTTTTTATCACTATATCAGAAAATAAGTCCTTAAATCTATTTTGAATATATGCTGTATCATCAAAATCTAAATAATTAAAATCAATTTCTTTCAAAATTTTATCTGGCAATACTCCAGACAAAAAATCAATTGCATTTACTCTATTTTTGATGATGCTAATAAAAAAATCATTGTGAATATTGTTTTCCATAGTATAAATAATATCCCAAATTTTTATGATTGTCAAAAAATATCCAATGAAAATTCACCAATTTATTATTTATTGACTTTTTAAAAGTGTTTAAGTATATTATCCAAACAAAATTTAAACAAATTAGGGACTTTACAAATGAATAGAAAAGCTATCTGTTTACTATCAGGAGGGCTTGATTCTTTAATTGCTATTGGGTTAATTAAGAGTCAGGGTATAGAATGTATTGGGATTAATTTTACATCACCATTCTTCTCAAACAAAATGTCAGAGGATGCAAAAAAACAATTTGATTTTGAATATAAAGAAATTAAAGTTGGAGAAGATTACCTTGATATGCTAAAAAATCCACCTCATGGGTATGGCAGTGCAATTAATCCTTGCATAGACTGTAAAATCTATATGATGTCAAAAGTAAAAGATATGCTAACTACTCTTGATGCGAGTTTCGTTGTATCTGGTGAGGTATTGGGACAAAGACCGATGTCGCAACACAGAAAAGCAATGGATTTAATTGAAAAAAAATCTGGTCTTACTGGCTTACTGATTAGACCACTTTGTGCAAAACATTTGCCTCCGACTCTCCCAGAGATTGAAGGAATTGTGGATAGAGAAAAATTGCTTTCTATTTCAGGACGAACAAGAACAACTCAGATTGAAATAGCAAAACAATTACAAGTTAAAGATTTTACCTCTCCTGCTGGAGGCTGTCTTTTAACAGAAAAATATTATGGGGTAAAATTTAGAGACTTTTTGGAGTTTTATCCAGATGCTAAAATAGCTGATTTTGAAATAATAAAATATGGAAGGCATTTTAAATTTAATAATAACAAAATTATATCAGGAAGAAATGATTTTGAAAATCACAAATTACTTGAACTTAAAAAAGATGATGATTTATATTTTTCTGTTCCAAATTATGGAAGTCCACTAACTATTCTAAAGGGTGAAAAAACGGAAGAATCTATTAAATTTGCAGCTCAAATTACTGCTTTGTACTCTGATTGTAAAGACGAGTCTATTGAAGTAGAATATGGGGATTCAAATACAAAAATCACAGTCCAAAAAATTGATAGAAAAGATTCTGATAAATATAATCTTGCAGTGTAATATTGAAAAGCGACATTTGCGAATGTTGCTTTTTCTTAATAATAACATAAATTCTTTATTTTTTTCCAATCTTCATATTGTAAAAAATAAGAATAATAACTATAATTAAAAAGAAATATTACATAAAAACAAGGACTTCTTTTTTATTAAGGAGAAGAATATGCAGGAATTAAGAAAGATTCAAGACGATGATTTATTTTTGGCATCTGATGACGATGAGGATACACAAAGTAATAAATTCTTATCATTTAAAATTGGAGATGAATCTTATGGCATTGAAATTAAAAGCATAATAGAAATAGTAGAAGTCCAAAGAATAATAGAAGTTCCTGATATGCCAGTATATATAAAGGGTGTAGTAAATTTAAGAGGCAAAGTAATACCTGTAATGGATTTGAGATTACGATTTAATATGCAAGAAAGAAAATACGATGACAGAACTTGTATAATAATCGTGAATGTAAATAATACAGCCGTTGGTTTGATTGTAGATAATGTTGATGAAGTGCTTGAAATTCCTGAAAATAGCATTGAACCTCCACCAAATTTTAAAACTAGGTCTGGAAGCAACAAATTTATAAATGGACTTGGAAAGATATCTGAAGAAGTTAAAATCTTATTGGATGTTCAAAAAATACTTTATGATGAAGACTTCCAAAAAATAAGTAACATTTAGCTTATGGACTTATTTAGCACTGGTTTGATAGAAATAACAGATGATGAGTTTGCTCTTATCTCAAAACTTATTTATGATAAAGTGGGGATAAATTTAACTGATAAAAAAAAATCTTTGGTAAAAGGCAGATTAAACAAATTAGTTAAAGACCTAAATTTCAAAACTTTTAAAGAATACTATAATTTCGTAGTTAATGATCTCACAGGACAATCTTTAATTAATTTAGTTGATAAAATATCAACCAATCATAGCTATTTTTTTAGAGAAAAAGATCATTTTGATTATTTGAAAGATTATATTCTAAAAGAAATCGTAGAAAAACAAAAATTATTAAACTCTAATCAAATTAAAATATGGTGTGCAGGATGTGCTTCTGGTGAAGAAGCATATACAATTGCGATGATTATAAATGAATTTTTTGGTCTTGATATGCCAAAATGGGATGTTAAAATCCTTGCTACTGATATTTCTATTACTACCTTAAAAGCAGCAACTGAAGGTATTTATATAAAAGATAAAGTTGTAGGTATTCCAGAAAATCTCAAAACAAAATATTTCAAAAATATAGATAGTGAACACATTCAAGTCTCTGATTCTCTAAAAAAAATGATACTCTTTAAAAGATTAAATTTGATGAATGAAGATTTTCCATTTAAAGGTAAATTTAACATGATTTTTTGTAGGAATGTTATGATTTATTTTGATAAAGAAACAAAAGATAAACTTGTGACAAGGTTTTATAGATATATCGAAAATGATGGTTATCTATTTATAGGACACTCAGAATCTTTGGGCAGAGAAACCCTTTTTTTCAAATATATTAAACCCGCTTTGTATAAAAGAATGTATATTTAAAAAATCAAATAAAATTTTAAATTTCTCACAAAGCAGAAAGTTTAAAGAAATTTTCTAGATACTTTCTTTAAACTCCATGCTTTTTTAATAAATTATTCAAAACTAAGTCATTTGGCGAACGATTGTTAATTCTCTACAATCTGGGCAGACAAAAATATAGAGGTGGTTTCCCATGCCTTCTGCTGTTGGAGGGACACTGTATTGGTATATACTTCCTATATAAAACATAATTTTACCACAAGAACCACAACTCGCCCACTGAGGGTATTGTGCCCAATTAGGTAATCCACCAATTGTAATACCAGACTCACAGTATTCCATATCTTTTTTTAATGATAGATAAGTTATTTTTTCTGAGTTTGTGTAGCTTTCTGGATCACATTCTCCATATCCATCATCTTCGTCATCATAATCATCATCGTCCTCATCGTCTTCTTCAATATCTTTGCCATATTCTTTTTTGTAATCTTCGCTTGTGTCCGTGTCGTCTTCATCCTCATCAATATCTTCGTCATCTTCATTTTCTATCGGCTCTAATTTACCATCTTTTTCTATCAAAAAGTCAGCAAAATCTGGAGGGTCACAATCATCGCAATTATGAAAAACAACATTAAGAATCCCTATTTCTTTTATAGGGTCAGGAAGTTCTTTTATTTTAGTTAAATCTAATGTTAAAAGATGAACTGGCGGATTATTACATGTAAAAAAATTAGTCCCATTATATACTTTGCTCAAATCAGGATCACCTGTATAATGAGGTGACTTACCTTTTTCCATAAATTCTAAGCAATAAACAGTGTCCATAAAACTATCATTTAAATCATCATTTTTTGTAATATATTCATAAAGTTCCTTTATATTGTCATTAGATAAATCTGGTTTCATTCCTTTTTGAAGCATTGTTTTTGCTAGCTTATAAAAGCCTGCCTCACAAGCCAAAGAAAAAGGAGTATCATCATCTTCATTTTTCACATTAAGGTCTATGTTATTTTTAAGTAGTTTGTAAGCAACATTAACATTGCCAAAATAAATAGCAACCATTATCGCATTCCCAGATATTTCTTCTGCCTCAAAGTTAAAAAAGGTATTAATATCAGCACCCTTATCAAGTAAAATTTGAATAACATCTATATTAGTATCATTATTTGACTTAGCTGCATTGAATAATGCTTTTCCTCCTTCGCCATTAGGTTCTGCCCCATATCCTAACAAGAGATTAACAATTTCTTCATTACAATACCAGCATGCAGTAGAAAGCACTCTATGACCATAATCATCAATTGTATTAGGGTCTGCTCCTTGTTCAAGGAATTCTTTAGCCTTAGCAACATCGCTATACAACAATGCGTCTAAAAATTTCTTATTACCTCTTTTAGCCATAAAATCACCTTCCTATAACACAGATTAAATCTTATCAAATCACAAGATACGAAATTAAACCATAGTAGTTAATTTTAATTGATACATATTAAAAAGTCAACTGAAAAACAAAAGATTACAGTTAATTAATTAGTTTAGAGGGAATAAGTAGATTATATAATCCAAGTTTTATAAAAAATTAATATTTATCCTAAATTATACAATTTGACAATTTTTAAATAATAATGTATATTTTAATTCTTATGGAAAATAAAATTTATTATGAAAATCAAAAACTAAAAATTATTAATGACAATATTATTTCAACATCATTAATTGATGAAAATTCTATTGATTTAATAGTAACATCACCTCCTTATAATGTTGATATTCAGTATAATTCAAACGATGATAAATTAAATTATAATGACTATCTAGATTTTACTTTTTTATGGTTAAATAAATGTTTCAATTTGTTAAAAGAAAGTGGAAGACTTTGTTTAAATATTCCTCTTGATAAAAATAAAGGTGGTCAACAAAGCGTTGGAGCTGATATAACAACAATCTGTAAGAAAATAGGATATAAATATCATTCAACAATAATATGGAATGAGGGAAATATTTCGAGACGAACTGCATGGGGGTCATGGCTTTCTGCATCTGCTCCTTATGTAATTGCTCCCGTAGAATTAATTGTTGTCTTGTATAAAGAAAGATGGAAAAAAACAAGTGGAAGTTTAATTTCTGATATTACAAGAGAAGAATTTATGGAATGGACTAATGGGTTATGGACTTTTAATGGAGAAAGTAAAAAACGAATAGGTCATCCAGCACCTTTTCCTTTAGAATTACCAAAAAGATGTATAAAACTTTTTAGTTTTGTTGATGATATTGTATTAGACCCATTTATGGGAAGTGGAACAACCTTAATATCTGCTTTTAATAATAACAGAAAATCTATTGGCGTTGATATTGATGAAAATTATTGTGAGCTAGCAAAAAATAGAATAATAAATGGAACTAATTTAAATCAAAAAAATTTATTTGAAGGATTAGAAATTGCCCAAATCAATAAATGATTTAATAGTTGAATATTTTGAGAACCATCCGAATGAAGATGTAGAACATGCTCCAGTTGTTGATTGGGTTGAAGAACAATATTTAAAATTATATAATAAAAAACCCAGAGATACTTGGAGAGGAATAAGGAAATTACATCAAGATGGCTTTTTAATAAAAGTTAAAAAAGGTATTTATAAATACGATCCAAATCAAGTAGAAAAAAAAGAACTTGAAGATTTTACAGAAAAACAAAAGAAACAAATTTTGGAGCGAGATGATTACAAATGTGTCGTTTGTGGAAAAGGTTTAAAAGATGGAATTGAGTTACATGTAGATCATATAAAATCTAAAGATTATGGAGGAGAAGCAATAATAGAAAATGGTCAAATTCTTTGTGCTCAACATAATTTTATAAAGAAAAATTTAAAACAAACAGAAACAGGTAAAAAAATGTTTATTCGTCTTTACGAATTAGCTAAAAAAGAAAATAATCAAGAATTAATAAAATTTTGTATGGAAGTATTAGAAGTTTATGAAAAAAACAACATTAATGGACATATAGAGTGGAAAAAATAACAACTAAACACATAACATATCTAACACGGAGATAAAAACAAAAAAACCTCTTTTCTCTGCCATTTATCTTCTCTATGGAAACAAGGGGTCTCTACCCCTTGTTTCCATAGAGAGAAATCACATTACTTATTAATTATCACCCTCTCATCGTAAACTGTTGTTTTTTTTGTTAAATCATCTTTGATTTTTTGATTTAAATCTTTGCTGTCTCCGTACAAGTCTATTCCAATTAATTTAAAGTTATTTTCTTCTAATTTTATCTTTTCTTCTATATCTTTTAAAAATTTAATTACATTTTCTACCTGTTGTCTCGTTATATCTTGAAATTGTAAAGACTCCAAAGTTTCGTTTAGACTACCATCAACTTTTTTTGTAGAATCATTCAAATTAAAAAAAGATGTCGATATTATTTCATAAGAATTAATTAGCAGAGAAATTATGTTTTCAGTATTTTTGCTTGTTGTTTTTATATTTTCAACAATAATTTCAGTTTCTCTTTGCCAATCAGTTGTTAGCGTGTTTGTGTAATCTTTAAAAGATTCTACTATTTTATTTATTTCTCTTGTGAAATCAGATGTTTTTTGATTTAATTTTCTTATTTCTAATGCCAAAACTTGAAACCCTTTTCCCTTTTCGCCAAGCCTCGCAGCCTCTATTGAAGAGTTAATAGAAATAATTTTATTTTGCTCTGAAATGCTTTCTATACTCGCAAGCATATTCATAATTTGATTGATCCAATCACCAATTTTATTTATTTTTTTGCCGTTTTCTACATTTAATTGTAACAAGTCATTTATTAAGTCTTCGTATTCCGAAATAGCACCCTTAGAATTTTCTATTATACTTTCAAAACCTACACCACTTACACCACTTTTTATCCTCGATAGATTATCTTCTGCCTCTTTATTTGCCTTAGTATTCTCTGTATGTACAATCTCAAATTTATCGATTAAATTAAACGCCGCAACCTCTGTTTTTTCTATAACATTATTTAATAACTCAATCAAATATGGTATCCTATGAAGAATATCAACAACAACATTACACGAATTAAAAGTCCCATTTATAGTATTAAGATTTATACTTGAATAAAAATCTTTAATTTTTGCTAATTTTTCTCGTCGTGTTTCTAATAAAGTCAAAAAGTCTTTATTTTGTTCTAAATTTGCCTCTTGATCTATAAAATTCGTCTGTGTAATATTAGTTACAAATATTTGTGATAAATTATTCTTTATATTATCAGATAAAACGATAAAGTCTTTTGTCAATAAATCATACTCGTTTAATGTGTTTGTTAAATTTTCTATCCTGTCATTTAAAAGTTTTGTGTTATCAACTTGATTTTTTTTGGAAAGAATATTCATTACTATAAAAAAAATTAAAATTGATAAAGTTATACAATTTACTATTATTATGCCATTTCTAAAAATACTTTCATAAAATAAACAAAATATGTTAAAAACAATAACAAATACACTAAAAATAACAATTATTATAAAATTAACCTGTTTTTTCATTTATATTCCTATTTATAATTTTCTACTATGTAGAATATTTCAAATTTTATGCCTTCTGCATTAAATTTTACAAGATTATAATCTTCTCTTTTTTTAAAATCAATTAAAACTTGTGGCAATTCAATTTTATAGATGGCTTTATTTCCAAAAAGCGATGTTAGAAAATTACCAGCCAAAACATTTAAAATTTCAAGCAAACAATCATCTATATCGTTTTCTTTCAAATTATCAAAATCATCACCATAGATATTTTTTGTTATCATATTCTTTAGTTCATTTGGTAGCAATAAATATAAACTTCCATAAGTTGGCTTTAATATCTCAATTAACACAATATTTTGATAAGTTGAGTCATTATTATTCTCAAAATTTTCTATTACTTCCAAAAACGCCATATCAGAAAAAGTTTGAATTGTAGAATTTACTAATGCTTCTTTAACATTCATATTCACCTACTATTTCTAAAATTTTTGCAGGAGATACTGGTTTTTTTATAATACCAAGTATTTCAAATTCTTTAAATTCTTCTTCTATTAAAGTGTTTACTACACTCGAAATAACTATTATAGGAATATTATTATTTTCTGATCTCATTTTTTTTATGAAATTATTTCCATCCATTTTTGGCATATTTAAATCAGTTATTATTAAATCAATCTTTTCTTTTTCTATCATAGTCAAGGCATCAATTCCATTTTCTGCATAAAAATAGTTTGAAGATGAGAAACCTGCTATATCAAAACATCGTTTTATTATCATTCTTGCTGTTGATGAGTCATCTACTACTAATATATTATTATAATTCATAAAAACTCCTAAATATTCCAGCTTCTATTCCCAGAAGACAATATAACCTCTCCAGTATCAACTAATAAACTAACTGTGCGGCTAAAATCGCCTCCTACATCTTCTGCAATAGGTCCGAGATTTCTATTCCAAAGTATTTTTTTAATTGCTAAGATATTCCTTTTTCCTATATCAAAAACAGAGTTGGGGTCCATTACCTTAGCACCACCAGCAATTTTTATCCAAATATTTTTTTTCACAGAACCAAATTTTTTCATTTCTTCTATTAATATAGGAATACCTGTATCCGCAAAATAACCAGGTAAAGCCCTTGCTTTATCTAAGTTCACAGAAGATTCTGGCAAAGCAATATGAATCATTCCTGCAACTTTATTAATTTTATCATAAATCATTAATGCCACACATGAGCCAAGAGCATAAGTTTTTATAATGTCTGATTCGTTATTTGAAATTTTATATTCCCCAATACCAACTGTTAAATTAGCCATTAGTCATCCTATTACTTTTATTATAAAGAATTATACTCTTTTTTCCAACTTTCTAAAATCTTATTACCTTTATCATTTATTTCTTTTGTTGACATATTCTTTAATTTTTCCCAAACATTATATGTCTTACCTCATAAATTTTCACATCATCTCATATTCCTCTTTAGTATAGTCATTTTTATATGACCTTTCATACATCCGAAATAGAAATTTTTATTGAGTTCTTTTTCAACTGATTTTTAGGTTGAATTGTTACTAAAATATCCTTATTCTCAATATTAAGAGGTTCGTTTATATGAATGGTTTGATTATCAATAAATTGTGCTTCTACAACACAAGATGTTTGCATAATATTCTCCAAAAAATAAATTAAATCATATCTTAAATTTACCCATTTTACAATTTTTTATCCATAAGTTTTAATTTTAAAAACAATTTATTTGATTTCTTTAATTAATCTAATTATAGATTGATTAATATCAGACAAATTTACAAGTTTTTCTGCACCACCACATTTATATGCTTCAAGTGGCATTCCAAATACAACAGAGGACTGTTCATCTTGTGCGATTGTTCTTGCTCCATTGTTTCTCATGTTTAACATTCCAAAAGCACCATCTCGTCCCATGCCAGTTAATATAACTCCAATTGAGTTCACTCCAACATTTTTGGCAACAGAATCAAATAAAACATCAACAGATGGACAATGACCATTTACTTTTTCGCCTTCTTTACACTGGACAATATAATACCCACCAGACCTTATTACTTCCATGTGTAGTCCACCGGGTGCTATTAAAACCCTGCCAGTAATTATCCTATCGCCATTTTGAGCCTCTTTTACTTCAACCTTAGCAGTTTCATTTAATTTATCAGCAAACATTTTAGTAAATACAGGTGGCATGTGTTGAACTATCACAGTACCTGGTATATCCTGTGGAAATTCGTTTATAATTTTAGTTAATGCAACAGTCCCCCCAGTAGAAGCTCCAATTGCTATAACCTTATCTGTAGAACCTTCCAACACATTTGAAGTTTTAGTTTTATTTATTATTTGGCTATATTCTTGTTTTTTCCATTTTGAAACGTCTACTTTTGAAGCAATTTTAATTTTTTCTATCAATTCTTTCATCATTTCATTTAAACCACTGCCAACTTTATTAGAAGGTTTTAGCACAAAATCAATAGCTCCTGCCTCCAAGGCATCAAGGGTTATTTTAGATGTTGAGGATGTCATAGAAGAAACCATTACAACAGCGATCGGATATTGAGGCATCAATTTTTTCAAAAACTCTACCCCATCCATTTTTGGCATCTCGACATCCAATGTTAAAACATCTGGTTTTTTAAAAACAATTTTATCTCTTGCAATATAAACATCTGGTGCTTTTCCTACAACTTCTATATCAGGGTCAGCAGAAAGCCCCTTTTCAAGAATATCTCTAACTAAAGCTGAGTCATCTATAATTAAAACTCTAATCTTTCTACCCATAATAAATCCTAAGATAAAATTTTAGATAGACTTTCTATCTATTGTCTATCTTAATAAAAAAATGTTCTAACAAGGGCACAGAGTTAAGACAAAAAATATCTAAAAAGCATTTCCTTTGTGTCATTTGTGAAAGATTTTTTGATTGAGACTTCAATTTATTGGTATCAATCTCCATTTTTTTGTGTTGTTCATCTCAGGTGGAAGATCACCTATGCTCCAACCAGGGTATGTGGATTCTATAAAATAATATTTTTTGTTTTCAAAAGTTTTATATGAACCAGAAGCATTTAGATTAATGCCAACCATAGCATGACTATAATCATAAGAATAATACATCACAGCATCAAACCCAAGTCTTTTTAAAATTATTACCATAAATAGAGATTTAGTATCGCAATCTCCTTTATTATAATAGGCTGTTTCGTTTGGAGTAAAAAAGTCAAGTATATTTGCACCTTTTGAAGTATCTTTAACAATTTTATTAGGTCTCTCATAAGGAATAACTTGAATAAATTTCATCACATTAGTTACAAGGTCATAAGCATTCATTTTTTTATCTTTACTCTCTTTTTGAAACCATTCGACAACATCGTTTACCCTATAATAATTTTTATTAAACACTTCCTGATAGAATTTTTTCCAAAATGTAAAATTATAATCAGAATCACTATTTGTATCTATATTAAAATATGACCATATACTCGGATAAACAATTTCTTGCATTTCATCCATTGCCTTATAGTAATCATCTTCCATAAATGAAAAAACTTTTTTATATTTATCCCAATTACAACGTAAATTATAAGATTTGCCTGATTTTTTAGTATTATCTTCTGTAACCTTGTTGTTTTTTGCATTATCATATTCTTTTGAGTCATCTGCACTTGCTGCCTCTGCTTCTCCTTCTTCATTATCATTACCGTAAACAACATTGTTATCATAATAAATTTTGAAAGACTGGATAATGTCAGTAAGTTCTTGTTTTTTATTTTTGTAAACAGAGGTAGAACCATAAGACATTATAACATAAAAGAAATAATTATCTTTAAAGGAAACCATGTCCATTTTTAAGTCCATTCCATTAAAATTAAAGTCATAGTTTCCTCTTATCGCTTTATATCTACAAAATGTAGTGATTTTATAAGAACCCTTCATTTTATATCTTTTTACAAAGGATTTAAATACTTCTTCATTATTTGCAGCAGATTTTAAATCAAGTACAGTAACCTCAGCAAAACATTCTTTTTTATCATTTCTAAAAAATACATTATACCCTTTAGAATCATCTATCATAGCCCAATATTTTGGTATTTCTATTGAGTAATAATATTCCTCCGAAGAGTATTTCATGGTATAAATACTGAAATTTAATAAAAATATAGAAAGCACAATAAAAAAAATTTTCATCGTTATATCCTATTTTATGTTTGATATATCCAATAATCCTTTGCCAATATCAGGAGCTTTAATTAATCCATTTAGTAATGCAGTTAGACCACTTTCTAAAAGCATACTTGCAGATATTACGAGTATCGCGACAATAATAGCAACAGCAATATTATTATTTGCAATTTCTTTCATTTCATCAATTCCTTTTGTTAAAAACATAAAACCTTTCATCGCAATCCATATCACAACAAAAGAAATAAAACTTGATAAAACAAAAAATAAAGTTATTCTTAAAACTGCAAAAAAAATCATAAAATTAGTAGAGTTAGTAGAACTTAACGTAAACCCTAACACTTCATAAGCAGGAATTAAAGTTGCTCTTACAAGTATCATAATACTAAAAACAAAAGATGAAAGGAGTAATGCAACCGAAATATTATTCTTTTTAAGTTGGGCTATCTCATCAACTTCTTTTGTTAGAATATTTAAAACCTTAAAACTCAAGAAAAATACCATTATTGAACCAATAATTGATAAAGCAAGTTCTATTAGTCCTTGTAAAAATATTGTTAAGTTTATCAATTGTGGTTGCAAACCAGACTCTTCGATTACAGGTGATGTAACAAGACCACTTAATAAAGTAGTTAGAGGTTCTTTTAAAACTAAAGCAAGACTAATTATCAAAGTCCCCATAACTATTGATATTGCAATATTATTATTTTTTATCTCCTCCATCTCGTCCATTTCAGTCGTAAGTATTAAGAATAATTTAATCGCAAGCCATAAAATCAAAAAAGCAAAAACAGCAGAGATTATGTAAAAAATAATTATTCTTATTATAGAATAAAAAATTGTAGCAACAGAAATATGTTGAACGTTAAAAGAAAATGTTAATGTATCCATCGCAGGACTTATAGCAGTCTTCACGATAAGCATTATTGCAAAAACAAAAGAAGTTCCAACAATAGAAACTGCAATATTATTTGATTTGAGTTCAGCTAGTTCATCAATGTCTCTTGTGACCAAAGAAAAAACTTTGAAACTCATAAAAAAGATAAAAACACCTGTTATAAGCGATAAAACAATCTGAATTAAACCTTGCAAAAAAAGCATTAAGTTCATATTTAAAATTCTCCTAAGTTTTTTAATACTGAATACAATTTAATTTTAAAAGATAATTTCGGGAAAATCAATAAGAATCGATAATATTTTTATAAATATATTTTCATTCAAAAATTTTAGATGATAAGAGATTACAAATTAATGAACCGTTTCCAATTTCATTAATTTATAGTCTATAATTTGTGAAAAATTAAAACTTTTTGGTATATATCATGAAAAAACTAACTCGTTTGGTTATATACTTAAAATTTTTTACAAACAAAAAATGAAAAAACACGGAGGAGGCACCTCCGTGATAATTTTTTTACACTTTGTAAGTTTTATATACAATGGTTGGCTCTGCAATTCCTTTTAATAAAGCAGATTTCTTTTCGATATTAAATTTGCTTGAGTTCAAAATTGAACTTATTTCGTCGTTATAAATATTTTCGGTAAACCATATTTCTTGGCTACCAGCCAATCCTTGAACTCGTGCTGCTATATTTACACTTTGACCAAAATAATCTAACATATCGTTAGCTGTTACTGTCAAAGCATTACCAATATTTAACCCTACTTTTATTGAAATTGGATCACTTGTATTATTTTTGTTATATTCTTCGATTTTGTCTATCATATCAAGTGCAGCCATAATTCCATCACTAGGTCGCGAAAATGCAGCCATAATTGCATCACCAATTGTTTTTATTATAGCCCCAGAGTATTTTTTTGTAGAATCTTTTAACACTTCAAAATGATCTTGAACAATATTGTATGCGTTCATATCTCCAGTTTTTTCGTAAAGCTCAGTAGAACCTTTCAAGTCAGTAAAAAGAATGGTAATATTGCTAACCTTTAGTTTAAGGTCTTTTGGAAGAGATTGAATTCTAAATAAATCCCTAAAAATTTGGTTGTTTAATAGCATTTTTCCTGTAATATATGGCTGAAAAGTTGGGAAATCAACTGGTGTAATGCTAGTAAAAAAAGGATAATCAACAAACAACAATTGTAAGCCCGCCTTTGTGGGAAGATGACTCTTAACTTGTATTGTAATGTCCCCTGCAGGAATTTCATAAACTTTTGTAGAAAACCCATTTGATAAAAGGTCAATATCAATAATTTCTGGAATTGATGAAATTTGGTCATTAAAGACGAATTTAACTAAAAAATTATTATCTGGATTTGATAATC
>MIAN01000031.1 GCA_001829125.1 Spirochaetes bacterium GWB1_27_13
ATATCCAGTCTAAATTCATAATTACACCTTCATTTTTTTGTTTAGCTGCAATAAAAAAATTGCATCTACGGAAAGGGTAGATGCCACTTGTTTCCGTAGAGATAGATATTCAAATATATTACTCAATTAAAATATATTTGTAAAGATAAAAATTTGTAAAAAAAGATAAGGATAAAGTTTTTGTGCTAAACTATAATCTTTTATACATCAAACTGTATTTTTCAGTGGTAGAAAACGAACCTTTTCCAGTTATTTTTAAAAGATACCCATCTGGAAGGTTTAAATCTTCTTGAGGAACAGTCAAATTATCAACTTTATTTGCACCAATAGCAACTGGAAGTAGTTCTATTTTTTTATCTGTAACAGAATATACTTTATATAACTCTGCCGTATATGAAATAGTAGAAGGAGAAGTTAAAGTTATTTCAAAATAAGTACTCTCATCTATAAAATACCAATCTTCGTCATTAGCATAGTAAATAAATGATTGAATCTCCGTATTTTCATTTAATTTGTCGTTTGGATTATAATAAGCATCAAATCCAGCATCATTTCCGTAACCTTTAACACTATTTTTCTCACCTTGAGTAAATTCTTTACTATCAGTGCCAATAAGAACTATACCACTATTAATCAGATTAACCCATTGAGGAGTATCTTTTGCAAATAAAAGTTCGTTTTCATTATAATCACTTATTTTAAGAGTATCATAGATATAACTTGCATGTACAGGAAAAAATATGCTCAATCCAGTAAATCCAATAAAATTTTTACCGTTTTTATATGATAAAACGCTTTCTCCAATTGCTATTTTGAGTTCTTGAGATGTTGTGTACAAATCTATCGTTTTAGAAGCAAAATCACCAATATCCACGTATTCTTTAAATGAATAGTATAGACAGTTATATCTTTGATCGCCAGAGTTTCTATTATTAATTATTTCTCCTGCGAGTTTATTAACCGCTAATGACACATTTTTAATTTTTGTTAAATCCACAGCACTTATAGTAATATCTTCTGTTGAATAATAACTATTTTCTATTATTTTTTTCCCTGTGTAACCATTATAAAATTCTTCTACTATAATAGAAGAAACTTTTTGTGGGGTGAGTTCTTCTGTGAGCGAATTTAATTTATTAAATATATTAAAGTAAGGATACCCATAAGTTGGCACTTTATAAGAAGAAGACACCATTATAGATGCCAAATCTTTCATCTCGTAAGCAATTTCTAGCATTCCCATATCGCAAGCATCAAAAGCGAGTATATCTAATTTTTTACCATTTAAACCAAGTGATAAACCTTCTCTTAACTCTTTCATATTTAAAGAAGCGTTGCCATCAGACTCATCGTAAGCCACAGCCTTATTAATATCACCAATTATATTTTTTTGAATATCATCATTTCTGAATCCGCTCCCGTGATTTGCAATTATAAGCATATATTTGGAAGCAGAATAATTGTTGTAACAATAACTAACAAAACCAGCCAAAGTTTTTTCATCACCCATATTAAGCTCTACTTGACTATCTTTATCTATACTCAAATCAGAAACTGATATTCTAAGAGATGAGTTTGATAGGATTTTATTAAATCCATTTGTATCATAACCTATCTCATAGGCTCGTGTATCAGACCAATCATTGTCAATTATTGTATAATTGTATGACCTGTCTATCAATGCAACGGTTTTTATTCCTTTGCCAGTTCTTTCTGATGCTTCAATTTCATTTATATCGTTATATATATACTGCTCCAAATTATTATCAGCACAACCATAAAACATTACAAGCCAGTTAAATTTATTAACAATTTTAATGTTTTCTGATTCTGCGATGACAATTACAGCGTTATTTGAATCTAATTGACTAAATTTCACCTTATATAGATTATCATCTAAACTTTTTGGGATTTTTATATTACAAATTCCATTATTTTTAACATTTGAAGCAAGTAAAGAAATAGGATTTTTGTCTAAATATAAATATATGTCAAAACCATCGTTAAATTGTTCAGTATTCCATTTTATATCATATTGCGAACCAGTTTTCCATAACTCATTTTTGTTTGGATATGTGATTTTATTCGCTACTGTATTTCTATTTTGTGGAATACTACACGAAAAGGATAGAATGATAATTAATAAGAATACAATTTTATTTTTCATATTTTATTTTTTTTAAATGAATATCGTGAGATTTGTCTTTTAACGCCTCTCACGATATTAAATTGTGTAAAATCAAAGACTATATTCAATTAGCCTTTGATTTTACTATTTTTAGAAAGAATATGACCAACTTCTGTCATATATTGCTGCTGATGTATCACAAAGTCTAGCTTTATACATAGGAGCACTCCAATGTATAGGACCAAAATCAATTCTAAAATCAATACCAGCTTCAATATCGTTTGTATATCCTCTTTTTACACTAACTTTTGCAGTAGCGTTGTTTTTTAATACACCATTTACATAACTACTTGTCAAAGTACCACTTACACCTGCTGTTATGTAGAATGTATTAACATCTGTACATTTGAGAATATATGCGATTCTTACTTCTGGAGTAGCTTTTAGATAAATTTTTCCATTTGCACTTCCACTTAATTTTACATCTGCTGTTACAGATTGTGTAAATGAAGATATTGGACCTGCATTATGGCTAAAATATAATTCTGGAACACTAACAGAAAACCAGCCCCAACCGTGTGATACCCATTTGATACCACCATTACAATTGTAGTAGCCACCTAAAGTTGCACTGTTTGTATAAGTTAAATTTGCAGTACCAGAACCACTTAAACTATACTCAGCACCTACAGAAACACCACAAGAAACAGTAACAGGAACACCATATATTGAGAATGTGAAGCTTGGTTTAATAAGAAGTGTTTCATAACTATTTGAATAACTACCTTTTATAAAGTAATTAAGTTCAAATTTGTTAGTCATTGACACATACGCTTTTACAGACCCACTAATTTTATCCCAGTTTACACTTGCAGAACCATCAATTACAATTTTAATACCAGAATTGATAATAGCTTTAAGTTCTGAAATAGAATTTTTAAAGAAAACAATTTCTTTGTTTTGAATTTGTAATACTTGGAGTTCAACGGCTCTTGAAGAATCAACACTGTATTTTTCAACAAGGTTTTCAAGACTATCGTTAATATTTAAATACATTACTTCATAAATATTAACAGCAGTATTAGAAACTGAGAAATCAGCAAGACAAACAGTCTCGCCAGCTCTACTTGATTCAACAGATTGAATGTTTGCAGATTTACCCCCATCAATATCCATAACAATATCACCAGAAAGTAAAACATTTTGGATGTCACCACCAAAAACAATAGATTCTGTGCTGTTTTCACCAACTGATCTTGATTTTACTGATGCAGAATCAAGTTGAATGATTAATTTACCTGATGGGTTTACACCAACAATACCAGATGGGTATCTGTTTTCTGGATAGTATTCAGTAGATAAAGAAAACATTGTGGTATTAAGTGTTTCTTTAGAACTAATAAATGTAAGGTAGTCGGCATTTTCAAAGCCAACTCTTGCAGTTTCTGCTTTTCCATAAATAAGATCGTTTTTATTATCTTTGTTTATATCAAATGATTCTGAAATACCGAGGTCTTTTGAACCTGATGATATTACATTGCCATCTTTATCATAAACAAGATAATCAAAGTTTACACTATTTGCAGACACGCTATTAATATGAAGATAACCGAAATTGATAGAATTTTCAACATCAACATATTCATTTTGCCCTGCTTCACTGTTATAAACTTCTTTGAGACTTGCTAATCTTACAGGAATATTCATACCACTAACGATATGTGTTAAACCTGCATTGTCTGGGTTATAGATTAGACTACCACCTCTATAAGCCCCATAAATAAGCTCAGACTTAGATATCAATGGTGCAATACTATTGTCGTCATTTCCTCCTTTAGGTGAATTTAACACTTCAGGATTTGTACATCCAAAAAGAAGTGTAAAGAAAGCAAGTAATAAAAACATTTTTTTCATACGATCCCCTTTTTTTAATATGTAAATATTTTTTTGATTTTATAATTGTAATTTACAAAATATTTATAGTCAAATAAAATTTAATATTTTATTAAATATTAAATTTATATAATAAATCATATAAAAGATTGTTTTTGGTAATATTCTTTTTATCTTTTATCAATAACTACTAAAAATATGGTGATTGTATTGTTATAACTCAAAATAAGTCTTTTTTATCTTAATTTTTTTAGTTGACATTTCTAAATATTTTCTATCAAGTGTAAATCTTTATATCCATTTAATATTATTTTGTTTTTCACATTAATTTTATCAAATAACTCTCGTTGTTTATCATTTAGTTCAGAATTATATTTACATTCTATTAAATACTGCTCTCCAAAATAGCGGTCAGTTATAAAATCAAGTTCAATTCCATTTTCTACATAGTAGTATGGATTTTTCTCTTTTATTTTTATATACACATAATTTTCAAATACAGATCCCTTATCTCTATATCCAGTATAGGCATTTCTTATCCCTATGTCTCCTGTATATAATTTACTTTGCGATGTGATTTTCTCATTTGTCTTTCCATATTTTTTTATTAAGCCAATTAAAAAAGTGTCCTCAAAATATTCGATATACCGTTTAGCATTACTGGATGTGATCTTCAAAATATTTCCAATGTTATTAATGCTTAACTGCTTGCCACTTCTTTCCATCAAAAGAAGAAATAAGTCTTGTATTACAGATTTCATTTTTATATTGTGTTTAGCTATTATATCCTTGTATATTAACTGCTCTACAAGGTTCTGAATATATACTCTATCTTTTTTTATGACATATTCGGGCATACCACCATCTTGAAGATAATCATCAAAATAGGCTTTCATAAGGTCAAAATCAACTATTTTAAGTTTAATTTCTTTAAAATCAAGCCATTCATCAAAATCAAGCGGTTTTACCTCTATAACTCTGTTTCTTCCAGTTAAATATGCGTTTTCATCAATAAATATTGAAGAACTTGATGAACTTGCAATAATTTTCACATTATCTCTATCATACATATTCTTTAATTGTTGTTGCCATTTATCTTTGTATGTAATCTCATCAAGAAAAAGATATATTTTTTCTTCCATCTTTATTTTATGTAGCAGTCGATACTCATCAATTATCCCGAATATAGATTTATCATTTAATAAAAAGTCATCTAAACTGACAAATAATATTCTTGTTTTATCAATACCTTTTTTTATCAATTCGTTGATTACAAGCTTCATTATTGAGCTTTTCCCAACACGTATCAAACCAGCTAGAAGAATAATATCCTTTGAATCCATATTTTTAAATATTTTTTTTAAGTATTTTTCTCTTTTTCTAATTTCAAATACATACCCTTCATCCCACCATGGATTAAATGTATAAAATAGTTTCTGCATTTCTATAACCCCCATAGTATAATTATATATTTATTATACTATATCAAAGTATAAAAATCAAACATTGTTGTTTTTTCTCTTTCAACCATAGCAAATTTAGCAATCCTAACTACTATCAATTAAGAAGTCAAATTACAAATAAATATTGATTTTTCAAATTTTAAAAAAACAATAGACACTAAATAATTAGTTTGTTATAATAGCACTACTTTATGATAATGAATATTTTAAAATATTTATTATCATATTTTTGGGTAATTAAAAATTTAATTATATGGTATGGAATTATGAGATATATAAAAAATTTGATGTTTTTCATTTTCATTGTACTTATTTTTATTTCTTTGTGGATTAATATTATAATAGTAAATTCTCAAAGAACAACAAAGATTGATATATTAGCCTCCCTTGATGGAATTTATTTTGATACTGCTTTAATGGATAAAGCAAATTTTGACAAAATAGATAAATTAATAAATTCAAATAATTCTGCTGTTTTTTCTAAATTAATAGAAAGTAAAAATCCAATAAGTGAATTTTATGGATTTGTTGGTTTTATGAAAAGTAACCAAAAAGCAGGTGTTAAATATTTAAACAACCTATTAATAAGTACAAAAAAAGTTAATATATACGCAGATGGAAAGAAATCAGAGTCATTTCTTGGTTATGCGATATTATTATTAATAAAAAATTTTCCAGAATATTTAACTAACAAACCAATCGATGATTTTTATTCTTCAACAGAAAAAATTATAGAAAACTCTTATAAATCACAATTGATAAAAAATGACGAGGGATATAAAAATACTATAACTCAATTAATCACAGAAAAATATCCATCACTTTCTAAAACATTTGCTTTAGATGTACTAAATTTTGATAATCTAAAATCAAAAACTTTAGAAGAAAAAATTACATTATCAACAATGCTTAATAGCGTACCACAAGACAAAAGAGAAAAAATATTAATTGATTTACTTCAAGAGAGAAACGATAAAATCACTCCTAATGTATTACAAGTTTTAAACGAAACTGATACTGCTAATGTTGCAAATGAAGTTTATCAAATTATTCTTACTACAACATCGGTAGACATAGTAACTAATGCAGTAAAAAAATATTCTTTAATTTTAAAAACACAATCAATCCCAAATATACAAACATATATGAAACCTATAATAAATAAAGATAATTTAATTTTAGTATGTCTTGACCAAATATATAATTACGGGACAGCCTCAAGTTATGAATTTTTAAAACTTTATCTAGAGACAAATTATTCACCTCAGGTAAATCTTATGGCATTAAAAACTATAATTCAGACAACCTACAAAACATACCCTACAAATGTAATGAAAACATTTATGTTTATAATTAGATATTATGATATTGAGCCTGTTGTTGTTTACACTATAAGATTTTTTATACAAAACTCAATATCTGAGTCCTCAGACGCTGTACTATCAAGGTTGTCAAAAAAAGAAAGCCTTGAAATGAAAAAAGTTGCGATTGAGTATATATCTCATTTTAATTTAAAAACAGGGCTTCCTCTTATTAAAGAGTTAGCAAATGATAGTGATTCAAATATAAAACAAAAAGCTATGGAATTAGCAGCAAAACTTTAATGGAGAATTTATTTTGGCGAATATAGCAATTTTTGCATCTGGAAGTGGCTCTAATTTTGAAGCATTAGCCACTTCTTTTAAAGGTGATAAAAAAAATGAAGTTAAACTATTAATTTGTAATAAAAAGAATGCTTATGTAATCGAAAGAGCAAAAAACCATAATATAAAATGTGAATTAATTAATTACTTACAAGATGGTCAACTACTTGTAGAAAAAAAAGTTACTGATATTATTAAGCATAACAAAATTGATGTTATATTTTTAGCAGGTTTTATGAGAGTTTTATCTGCCAAATTTATTAAAGATGTCGGTATTCCTATTATAAATATTCATCCTTCGTTATTACCAAAACATAAGGGTTCTGATGCTATAAAAAAGGCTTATGATGCTGGAGACAAAGAAATCGGGATTAGCATCCATCATGTATCAGAAGAAGTTGATGGTGGAGAGATTATTTTACAAGAAAGCATTCCATTAGAAAAAGAAAAAGGTTTGGATTTTATCGAATCAGAGGTACATAAACTCGAACACTTATATTATCCTCAAATTGCAAAACAAATTTGCGAAGAGATTAACTCTAAGCGAAATTAACTCATTTTTCTATTAACTAAATTTAAAAATTCGTTTCTTGTTCTGCTATCTGATTTAAATTTGCCTCTTAAAGCACTTGTTATTGCAAAGCTATTTTGTTTTTGCACCCCTCGCATCACCATACAAAGGTGATGTGCTTCCATAACAACCGCAGCCCCTAATGAAGCAGAACATCTTCAATACAACATTAGAAGTTAATCTTTCTTGAACCTGTAACCTTCTCTATCTGGGTCTTCACCAAATTTAATAATGAGATTTTGTATTAAATCTTTCATATTTTGCCTCTCAAGGATATATACAAAAATTAATGAAATTGGTGACAATTTCATTAATTTTAGGTATATAATCAAACTCGGATAGCTTATTATTATATAAGAAATTATGATTATTAATAATAATTAATTTTATCATAGAAGTTCTGACAAATTAAAATTTTTTTGTGATAAAAAAAGCGACAATTTTTATTGTCGCTTCTCAATAGGTTAAAAAACAAAAACCTATATTAAGATACTTTGTCCATAGCTTTTAAACATCTTGAACAAATTCTTACTCTTCTTGCAATACCATCTATTACAAGTTTCTTTGAATGAAGATTTATTTTAAATGTTCTTTTTGTTTTAACACCCATTTTAGAACCAGTACCACCTTTTTTCTTTAAAAGACCTT
>MIAN01000032.1 GCA_001829125.1 Spirochaetes bacterium GWB1_27_13
AATAAAATTTTAAATATTCAAGACGAAAATCTAAGAAATGAATATCAAAAATCAATAGATCAACACGAAAAACAAAGAAAATCAATTGAAGAACTAAAAAATCAAAAAGAAATAATTGATTTAAGGCTTATGTCATCTCTAACGTCTTTAAAACAACTCCAAATTGATTTTGCGAGAATTAAAGGTATTTATTCTCAAGAGGATAATTCTTCAATCCGAAGTTTTGAAGAAACATCAAAGGATTTATCAAATTATGTTGAAAACATCAAAAATAGTTATAGAAATCTGGAACGAGAATTAGAATATTGATTTTTTTGATATAAATTATTTAAAATAAGCTTGTTGAGTTGTATTTTGAGAAAAATATTAAATAATAGTCTAAAAGATAAGAAGTGTCATTTTTTCTTGCAAACTTTTTAAAAATTTATTATATTATAACACAGATAACACTGAGGAAACAAGGGGTAGATACTCCTTGTTTCCTCAGTGTTATAGAAGAAAAATTTAGAAATAACTTAAAATTTTATGATTACTTTAAAAAATATAATGGTATTGAGTTTAAATCGCCAGTGGATAGTTTTAAGATAGAAATAGATAAATATAAGTTGGGTTTTTATCTAAATGGGATATTATTGCAATAAAAAGAAGCAAATACAGTCACTGCATATAGTTACAGCATTTAATCTGTGTTAATCTTCTAAAATTTGTGTTAATCCGTGTTATGAGGAGAATATATGATAAAAATAACTATGAAAACACCTTTGGTTGAAATCGATGGTGATGAGATGACGAGGGTTTTGTGGCCCCTGATAAAAGAAAAATTAATAATGCCTTATGTGGATTTAAAAACAGAGTATTATGATCTTGGCATTAAAAAAAGGGACGAAACTGACGACAAAGTTACAGTGGATTCTGCAAATGCTATTATGAAGTATGGTGTTGGCGTTAAGAATGCTACGATTACACCAAACGAAGATAGAGTTAAAGAATACAGTTTAAAAAAACAATGGAAAAGTCCAAATGGTACAATTAGGGCTATGCTTGATGGTACTGTTTTTAGAAAACCTATTCTTGTTAATAATATTAAACCAACTGTATCAACATGGAAAAAACCTATTATCGTTGGTAGACATGCTTACGGTGATGTATATAAAAATGCAGAGATTTTTGCAGAAAATGGTGGTAAACTCGAAATTTGTGTTACCGATAAAAATGGTAATGTAAAAAGAGAGACTATTATGGAGCTTAACGAGGCTTCGATTGTTCAGGGAGTTCATAATACAGTTTCTTCTATTACAAGTTTTGCAAGAGCTTGTTTTGAATATGCTTTAGATCAAAAAGTTGATTGTTGGTTTGGTGCAAAAGATACTATTTCTAAAATATACGATCAAAAATTTAAAAATCTTTTTGATGAAGTGTTTAAAAAAGAATATAAAGATAAATTTGAAAAATCTGGCATTCAATATTTTTATACTCTAATTGATGACATAGTTGCAAGAATCATGAAATCAGAAGGTGGGGTTTTGTGGGCTTGTAAAAATTATGATGGCGATGTTATGAGTGATATGGTTGCATCTGCTTTTGGTAGTCTTGCTATGATGACATCTGTCCTTGTCTCACCAAAAGGTTATTTTGAATACGAGGCTGCTCACGGGACAGTTCAAAAGCATTACTATAAATATCTCAAGGGTGAAAAAACATCGACAAACCCAGTTGCATTAATTTTTGCATGGACTGGTGCTTTAAGAAAAAGAGGTGAACTTGATAATATTAAAGACCTTGTTGATTTTACTGTTAAGTTAGAAAATGCAGTAATCGATACAATTGAGGGTGGAATAATGACTGGGGACTTGGCAATATTATGTAACCCGAAAGCAAAAAAAGTTGTGTATTCCGAAGAGTTTATTGACGAAATAGCAAATACATTAAACAAAAAAATGTAGTCTTTACATATTAAGTACAAAAACAAAGTCCTAATAAATTAAAGGGCTTTGTTTTTTATACTTTAATTTAAAATTTTAGCTATTAGATTATTTTAGCTTTAATACCAATTCATTTAATGGTTGTGGATACTGACATTCTCCTGAAAATTTTTTTGTATATATAGCCTTTTGAGTACAATGATTATAGCATGCCCAGCATCCAAAACATTTTGAGTTATCAAAAACTGCTTTTGGCGATAATGATATTGCTTCATATGGGCATATATTTACACAAATACCACACTCGTTACAAAGAGAATTATTGACATATAGAATTCCAATATCCTTTTTAGCTTGAGTCCGAGCTAAATTAGGTAATAAGCTATTTAAAAATCCAATTTTAATTATTCCTTGTTTTATTGTTTTATTGCTTATTAATAAATCCAATTGATTATCAAGTTTTTTAATGAAATTATCAAATTTATTCATCTCTTTTTTTAATGGGTATTTATCAGTATTAATTCCAGATTTTCTTATTGGTGGATAATTCTCTGGCATATGTAATGAAAATCCTAATAATATTTTAAATTTTTTTTCTTTAACAAGATTCGCTAAAGTTTTTAATGTTTTGCCAGAGAGCATTCCATAAGTATTGAAAACAAAAGCATATTTATTAGATACTTGTTGAATTTTTTCAATAAAATTATAATAATATTGTGGTACACCCCAAAAATCTGTGAAAGTTGCAAAACCAAAAACATCATATAGACTAATATCTGGAATATCTGTTTTTACAATATCATATAGATCAAAATTAACGTTTTTTATATTTTTCTTAATATATTCACAAGCAAGTTTTGTATTACCAGAACCTGAATAATAAAAAATGATTCCTTTCATCTTAATCTCCAAAAATAAAAATATTTATTTAACCAATATTTGGCTAACCATAAAATACTACTAAGAAAACCCAATAAGGTATCAAAGATAATAGAGCAATTATAAAAGATTGTAATCTATTTAATTTATGCACTATTTTTATACCTAAAGGCAATAAGAATATCTGCCATACTAGAATAATTCCCATCGATATTTCAATTATCACTGGAACAATACTAGGAACATTAGGTGTTTGTATAAGATAAATTGCAATAATAAGTTCAAATAGCCAATAAAAAGCAAATGAAGCTGATAAAATATAAATACTCATAACTAGAGTATCATCGTAAGTTCCTTTACCATCAAATATTTTGATAAAAAATTGAATTGTCCCAGCAGTCATAATAAATAAGAAAAAATGAAGGGGATTCGACAAAACAAGAATCCAAAAATGATAATTTTCTGGAGTTACTTTCAAAAAAAGAATAGGAATGGTTGCATTAACTTTGAAAATAACAAGAAGAGTCATATTTATTGAAAAAAGACACATGATAAAAAACATTAAAAAAATTGAATATTTTATTTTTTTTGAGTCTTCAATCAGATTTATTAATGTTTTTTTGGGTACAAACAAAACTCCTATAAAGTATTTTAAAAATTTAAACATAAAACTTTTCTCCTTTTTAAATTAAATATTTAACAAAAATTTTATAATTGTAACTTTTAGTATAAATGAGTTTTATTGATAATCAAATTATCCATTAGGATTATTATCCTAACTTAATATATACTTAAATATCTATAAAATCAACTAAATACTAAAATTCTATATTACTTATAATTTGTTTTATATAAATTAATTTGTCACAAATTTAAAAAGTTAAATATAGTTATTGTATATATTTACGCTATTTAATTTGTGCCAATTAGCGAAAATCTTATAAATCAGATTAGAATAATAACTTTAACAATTATCATATCTAAAAAATTATAGAGTTTCAAATTTATTACATCTTGTTTCTTTTATTAACTTTGATAATCCCTTTCTCTATAAACCATTGAACAGTTTCTGATATACCAATCTCACGATTTGAATATTTGAATTTGTAATCCAGTTTTTTTAGTTTACTATTAGAGAATCGATAGTCAACTGTTGCATAAAGCATTGTTTCGCGTAGGTAAATTAAAAATTTACATCGGATTATCTTTGAAAATAGTTTAACAAAAAAGTGTATAGATTTGAAAAATATTGTGTATATTCTGTAATCAATAGGTAACTCCACATATTTTTTATTTAATAAAGGTGCAATGGTTTTAAAGAAATGGCGAGTGCTGTATTTTGGGTCATCAATAATATTATATACTTCACCATTCCGTTTTTCTTCTTCTGCAAGAAAAAGTGCAGCACCACAAACATCCGCAACATGCACATAGGGAAATCCTGAATCAAAATTATGTGGTAAAAATAATGCAGGAAATTTACTGTACGTCATCCACATATCCGCAAGTCCATACATTGCACGAGGTCCATAGATAGGAACACATCGAAGGATAGTAACAGGTAATTTATAATATTCAAGATACTCAAGGACAACTTGTTCTTGCATCATTTTTGATTTTCCATAATTATTACATGGATTTAAATGGTAGCCTTCACGAATTTCTTTATATTCTTTTCTGGGTAAACCATAAACACTACCTGAAGACCAATTGATAAACCGTTTTACATTTCCGTATTGCACTAATGCTTGACAAAGATTTCTGGTTCCATTCACATTTATATCGTAAAGTTTTTTCCAAGAACCTTCATAAGCAAAAAATGCTGCAGTATGAAATACAAATTCTACATCTTTACAAACATCTTTAAGAGTTTCTGGTTTAGTAAGATCAGAAGGAATTACTTCTATCCCCCTTTCTTTGAGAATTCCAAAATTAACGCCACGTTCAGAACCAATTAGATCAGTTGCTCTGACTTCATAACCATGATCTAGTAATAACTCAACCATATGAGACCCTACAAATCCACAAGCACCAGTAACCAAACATAATTTTTTCTTCATAATTGGCGATCTCCTTTTTTAATTAATATTGATAAATAACAGAAACTAATATTGATATAGAAATTATAATCCATAAGCTAAAAATTATCATCGCTTTTTTAGCGTAAAAAACTATCTAAATTAAAAAATTGTATCAATAATATAATCGCATGAAAAATAAAATCCTATGAAAAAATTATTAATTTTAAAAGATTTATCAACTATATTTTGTATAACGAGGTTAATTTTTAGAATTTAGCATTATTACAGCATTTTTTAGTTGAATAGAGGATTTTAAAAGTTAGAAAATAATTTATTTAGCATATAGAATTGGTTGAGTATATATACCTTAACATAGTACTTATAATTTGTTTTAATAAACAAATTATAAGTACTATTAATTCTAAGATATTGACTATTTAGAAGTATTTAAGTATAGTTTAAAAAAAAATAGAAAATTATAAATTCTAAAAAATTTGGGTAAAATTTTTTCCAAATAATTAGGTAAAGTTTACACGATAATTATGTAGCTAAATATCAAATCTGTATTCCAATTAATCTAATTAATCTCCTAATTTTTACTTGCAGGGATTGAGTAAACATAGATATTTTTGTCAAAACTTCCAACGACCATCTCATAATTTTCGTCTCCATTAAAATCTGTAAAAGATGGTTTTGTACTTCCTTTTAATGGAAAACCAGGTAGTAAAATACCTTTACTATCAAAAGCAAAAATATTATTTGTGCCTCCATAAACAATAATTTCATCTTTTTTATCTTTGTTCATATCAAAAAGTAAGATTTTGCTTTCTTTTGAGTCCAAATCTTTTATGTATTTTTCAAAAAGTATTCTACCATCGAGATATAATACAGATAATTTACCATCTTTATCGAGAATAGCGATTTCTTTAAGTTTATCACCTTCAATATTGCCAATTTGAGGTTGATTATAAAAAACACCATCAAATTTCATAGGAAAATTGTTAAATTTTGTACCATCAATCTTCCATAAGTTTAAAATACCAGACTGTGTTAAAAATATTATTTCGTTTTCTCCGTTATTATCTATATCTATAAATTTTGGTGATCCATAAGATATACCACTTCCTTCTTGTGGCCAGTTTTCAAAAACAGCTCCGTTTTCATCTGTTAAATAAACAGTGCCAGAAAAACTTTTTGGATATATTGCAAAATAGTCTCCTACAATCGAAGGAGGAGTAAGAAGGGGTGATTTAAATTCAAAATTAAATTCTTTTTTATTACCTTCAAAATCAATAAAATACATTTTTCTTTCTGAGTTGTTAAAAAGAACTAAATTATCTTTATAAATTATTGGATAGAAAGAATTATTAAAATTAGTTTCAATAGGGTAGGGGGCTTCCTCTTTGCCTTCATTATCAAATTTATGAAGAATTCCTTTATCTGTAAAACTAATTATATCAAGTTTACCATTCTTATTAAAATCAAAAATTAAAGGCGGATTTTCCGAACTTCCCTCAAGTCTTACAGGAAATCCAGTTATAGGAGTATTATTCATATCAGCGACAACGAGTTTATTATCTTTTCTTATATAAATTAGCTCTGGTAAGTCAGATTCTAAAATATCTTTTGTTAAAATTTGTGAGTTAATTCCTTCACTAACTAATTTTGGAAATCCAGAAAACATTCTTGCTTTTGCTTTATTTATTCCACTTGCAGCAAAATTTAACTTTATACTTGAATTTGTTAAATTTATTGCAAGATTACCCTTCTCATAAAGTTTTATTAAGTCGAAAATTAGTTCCTTTTTGTTGAAAAATGGCGGTTGAGATATGCCAAGATTGAAATATAAAAATATATTAGCCTTTTTCTCAATATTTGCAGTAATTTCTTTATAAATTTTATCATATACGAGTGTATGGCTAGAATTATATTTATTTACTAAATTTGACAGAGGGCTTGGCTCCATAGAAAAGAAAATAAAATCACCAACTACAACATAATAAGGCGTATCAAAACCTTTATAAAAACTATTTATAATAGTAAGAAAAAATTCTGGCATCTTAGTTTTATCGAGTTTAACTCCTTCAAAGACAACATTTTCGTCATTATCGAGTAGTATTGAATTAAACATTTTTTTCATAACCCCTTCAAGTTTATTTTTGTCTTTGATTTCAAAAAATATAACAGGTGAAGAAGAAACAGAAGAAGTAAAAAAACCAAGCTCATTACCAATCCAACTAAATACAAGCTCATTTATATCAGCTTGAAAAAATAATTTTGCAGCATCATTTATTTTTTTAATTGTGTCTTCATATTTTCCATTTTGTAGATAAACAAAAAGTTTATAAAATTCTTCAAAAGATTCAAAATTTATATCACCATAAATATTCGTATCTTCTGGTAGGTATTTTGCAACTTCCATTTCTTGAGATTTATGATTTAAGAATGCTTTTATTAATTCATCAGTTGTCGAACTATTTGTAAAAGTATCAAAAGATATATTTTCATTAGAAATATTAGTTGAAATCGCTGTATATTTTTCAAAATTTAGCTTATTTACTATATTATCTATATCAGAGAAGTTTTTTAAGAATGTTTTAGTTATTTCTTTAGTATTTATGTAAATTTCTGCTATTCCACCTTTTTTAATTTGATTTCTTATATAAAAAAAATCATCACTATTATAAATTCCTGCGTTATCTTTTTTTGTTTTATAAATGTATTCTATATCAGATTGTTTTAAGCCAAAAATTAAAATATTATTTTTAATACTAAAATAAAAAACTTGCATATTTGAAAAAAGAGTAAATTTATACAAATTATACCCTTCTTTTTTAATTTCTTCTATCGAAAAGTTGTCTGTTTTTGAAATAAATTTTGTTATAAATTTAGAACCTCGTAGTAAGAGAGATTTAAATCCAAGGTCAAACAAAAGAATTGGGCTATAATCTTTATTTAAAATAATATCAACTTTCATATTTATTAGAGAAATTAAAAGTTTATTTTTAGCATATTTTGAACGTCTTACTTCTTGTAGTGTCTTATATATCTTTTTAAAGTCTTCTGTTGCAATAATTGTATCAATTGCTCGTAAATCTATTAGATTATCATAAGCTTTTGAAAGAGACTCAATTTTTACATACCCAAGAAAATCTTTAGGGATATATTTTTTTATGTCTTCTTTTGTAAATAAGTAATATAAAATAGAAATACCTGTTATTAATAAGAGTATAAAAATTGAAATTAGTAAAAATTTGACTAAAGAGCCAAAAAATGATTTTTTCTTTTCCATAATAAATTTTCCTTATAACACATATTAACACAGATTTCGCTGATTTTATATCCAGCTAATCTGTGTTTATCTCTTTTAATCCGTGTCGATCCGTGTTATATTATATAATACTTAAAAAATCTACACAATAGAATTTATTGTAAATTAAAAAATAATAAAATATTTTTTTGAATATTTTTGTTTTTTGATATATATTTTAATATGTGTAAATAAATTTTGGAGAACTTCTATGAAAAAAATATTAATTTTTTGTTTACTTATTGTGTGCTTAATTAGTGCTTTTTCAAAAACAAAAAAATCAGATGAAAAAAGATTTCAGATAGGTTTTGGTGGAATGGTTAGTACAAGTAATTTAATGGGTATGATAGAGAATACTAAATTGTATCAGGCAATAGAAAATGGTAGTCAATACGATTATCCGGGATTGGATACTGAACAAAGTAAGGCTATAAATAATCTTGCGAAAAATATGGGACGTGCTATTCTTGTTGCAAATATTCTTGGTGGGCTTGAGTATGGTTTTGAAGCAAGGCTTTTATGGAATGCTTTGATGTTAGAATCAGACTTGATATTCTTGCCGTTTGATGCGTCTTATAATGGTAGAATGGATTTTGTTGTTACTACTAATATTGGTATTAGAGCTCCTTTTTGGATTATGCCTTATATTACTGCTGGTGCAAATTTTACATTTAGTTGGTATCCTGAGAATGTAACTAAAATAGATAAATGGAAATCATGGGGAGTTTTTAATAATTTTGTGTGGAGACCTGGCGTTAATTTGAGATGTGGATTGGATTTAAAATTTAGGCATTTTTCTATTGGTGCTTATTATCAGTACACTATTAAAGATTTTGACGAGTTTGTTGGATGGTGGCAAACTCTTTCTGATAATTTATATAATAAAGGTCTTAAAAATGCAGCAGAACAAGCAGCGGGTCTTATATTTGCATCTCAATCGCGATTTGGTATTAGCATGGTATTTTATTTTATGTAAAAAATCATTAAAGAATCATTAATAAAATATTAATAAATTTTACTTTTTCTATTGAATTTTAGGATTTTTTAAATTATTATTAAAACAAACATTTTAGCTTTTTACTAAGCTATAAAAAATAGAGGAGATATATTATGAGATTATTTGCATTAGTTTTATTTTTATTTTGCCTTCAAATTCCTGTCTTTTCGCAAGATATTGAAGACAGAGATTCGACTGAGGTAAGTGATGTAACAGAAGCTTATACTCCAGACCAATGGTTAGTGAGTGAAGATGAAGAAGAAAAAGGCGATCAACAAGTTAGTAATGCTCCTGAATGTGATATTAGAGCAGTTATGGGATGTTACGACAATGATAGATTAAGAATTGATATTCTTTTGTGGAATCCTGTTAGTTTCAAATGGTTGACTTATTTTGCTATCAAACTTGAATATGATGCAGGCGTTTCTGAATATTATGCTTATAATACAGACACAAAAAAAATTAGATACATTAAATACGATAATGGCGAAACAGTAGAAGATTATTATCTTGACGAAGATGGTGAAGGCTTAGATATGGGTTTTGTAACTTCAAGCTATGGTAAGAAAAATTGCTCTGTTGGTATTATTATTGATAAAGAAAAACATATTGGCGGTAAAAAAGGTAAAAGATATTATTTAACATGTGAATTTGAATCTGGATTTATCGACAAAAAAGGAAACTTAAAAGTTGCAGATAGTACAAGAAGTGTAAATATGTACTTTGTTAAATAAAAAAAATTTATAATTTTTATTAGACTAACTATAATGTCAAAGACTTTTTAGTTAGTCTTTTTTATTTTACTCATTCACCACTGGAAAAATCAATTTTTGATAGATGTTGTCTCTGTCAATTGTTGGATTTTGTTTTCCATCGCTTGATTTTGAGACTGCCGATAAAACGAAGCTTTTTAGTTCTTCCATCGTGATTTTACCGTCGCCGTTTGTGTCTGCCATATTTTTTTGGAAAGCGTTAATTATTTCTTCTGTAAATAAACCATTTTCTAGCCTACTATCTTCGTAAGAAAACTCGCCACCTTTTGATGACGAAAAAACTACAGCTCCACTTCTTCTTGCTAAGTCATTATAAATAAATCTATCCTTTTGCATAGAATAAAATTTTTTATTAGTAGTAGTTTTATTTTGGTTAGAAGAGATTCGTTTTAAGCTTCTTGCATTAAGAGTCGTGACTTTTTGTTCATTAGTTAAATTAATGTTTTCATCAGTGTCAAGTTCGCCAGATTCGCAAGTATCCATAAGGAAGAGTTTATTTCTTGCTTTTGCTTCTTGTAGAATATTTTCTATCAAATCAAAATCTGCTGCTGTTTTTGA
This sequence comes from Spirochaetes bacterium GWB1_27_13, assembly GCA_001829125.1. Classification (GTDB taxonomy): domain Bacteria; phylum Spirochaetota; class GWE2-31-10; order GWE2-31-10; family MWDO01; genus GWC1-27-15. The sequence goes on from MIAN01000032.1 coordinate 10,461, forward strand.
TAAATTTTTTATATCCGTATCATAGGTTACATAATAGTAAGTATTTTCTTTGTCATTATCATGAAGTCCATGTCCTGCTATAAATAAAATTAGAGTGTCATCAACTTTTGTATTTTGGACTAATTTTTTTGCATTTATAATGTTATCTTTTTTGACATCTTTATCTAAGTAAGCGTAAGTATAGATATTGTTATAAAAATCTTTTTGCTTTGAGAATAATTGTTTTAAATCAGTAACGTCTTTATTTGCATATTCTAGATCTGTAATATCATCTGATAAATAGTTTGATACTCCAAAACCAATAAAATATAGGTCTCCTTTGACTTCCTTTTTATAATTAATTTTTGTTAAGGCTCTAAAAGATTCTGCTCCTTTTTCGTTTGTGCATGTAATTTCAATTTTATTGTCGCCAGAGCCAAGCTCGATTATTTCTTTTATAGTTTGTGAGTTTCCAGAAGTTTCTTTGCCAAGTATTCCAAAGACAGGAACATCGTTTACAAAAATATTATATAATTTAAGATTAAAGTTATTATCCTTTAATTTGAATGTTATTTCGGCTAATTTATCGTTTTGTTTTGCTTCTATTATTTTAACCTCTGGAACTTCCAATTTTTCTGCTAAATTTTCTTCTTTTAAATTAAATTTCCTGAGTCTTTTCTTAAATTGGTTATAATAATGGTCAATTATATCATTATTTTCAAACCCTATTCTTTTTAAAATAATGTCTGGTCTATTGTATTTTATTGCAAACTGGTCTACACCAAAAACTTCCATCTCATCGGTTACCATTGCAACAAGTTTTCCACCATACAAAGAGGCATCCCAATATCCATCTGGTGTAAAACAAAACCATTGTTCTTTTTCAGAAACAAGACTTACCAAATCACCTGTATTTAGATTTATAATATTAACAGTGCCATCCATAGAACCTACAATAACATTTTTACAATCATCTGTAAGTTTGATAGAATAAGCTATTGACGACAAAATCGGGTAATTTTTAATTAAATTATCGGTAAAATCAACTGTTTTAATACCAGGAATGCTTCCACCCTTATTATCTGGTGTATAACTTGCCTCAACGATAAGTTTTTTATCAATACTAAAATCACCAAACCCGCCAAGACTGCGAGATTTATTTACCAAAAACACTCCTGAAAGATTGCAGACTTTAAAGGTAGAATGTGAAAATAAGCCAATAAGTTTACCTGACGAGTTAAATTTAATAGAAATCACATTTGGGTCACCTATTATAGTACTAGAACTACCGTCTGAGTAATCCCAAACTTTAATAAGTCCATCAAGCATACTATAACTTATAAAATTGGTTTTATCTGGGCTAAATATAATTTTAGTTACATATTTACTTGGATCAGTATTATGTAAACCAAATACTTTGATAAATTTCCCATCTAAAGAATACAAGTCTATTCTATTTAAATATTCTACCTGTCCTTGTATATTTAGCTTTAATCTTGTGAAAAAATAAATTAAACTATAAACTTCATCAGAATTTGCATTTTCATCGAGGATATAGAGTTTTTTATCATTATCAAATAAAAAACAGTTTTTTAGAGCCTTAGTTTCTTCTTCTGTATTTGTTTTTGTTAGTAAAGCCTTAAATTTTTTTTCGTCAAACTCATAAGGAAAAAGTTTTGTTTGTGTAATTGCACTACCTATCAAAATATTTTTATTGTCAGGTGTAAAACTTATTGCATAAAGTTGTTTACTGCCAAAATCATTCTTTGGTTTTACAGTTATTACTTTGCCAGTGAGTATATTTATGGTTTTAAAGCTCATTCCATCAGCAAGACCAAGATATTTGTTATCATAAGAAAAACAAAAACTACCACTTGCCATATTATTATCATTATTAAAAACTCTAATAAGTTTACCTGTTTTATGCCAAATCCTAACATCATTATCATAGAATGTTGTAGTGGCAAAATATTCTCCATCATCGCTAAATTCAATTTTTGCAATGCTTCCAGTATTACCACCTTGCAGTACCATTTTTAAGTTTTGAGAATTTAAATTTAACATAAAGCTAAATAAAAATAATAGAATTATAATCTTTGTTTTCATAAATATTCACCTTCCTATAACACGGATTTTCAGAGATTAAAACAAATTGACACAGATTACGCTGGTTTTAAATTTATCAAACATCTTAATTATTTCTAATAATGATTTGTATTCTTTATCATATATTGTTATGTATGTTAGTTAAATCTTTTTTCATATAAAAAATATAACTAAAATTTAGGGATTTGTCAAAAAGATTTTTTAACTCATCCATTTAAGCTGGTAGGTTTCTAAAAGCTGTCAGGTTTATCTAAAGTTTCAAGACTATACCAGTATAATATACTTCGAATTTTTAATTTAATTTGGGATTTCTTATTACAAATTTGGTACATAATACAGGCTTGAGTTATTGACTTTAAATAAATATGTTATATAATTTATTTGAAGTTTAATCTAAATTTTAAGGGAGATTTTTATGAAAATCGGCTATATTTTTTTATTTTTAGTATTGTTTATTTCTTTTTCTTTTGCACAAGAAAAGGATAGTTTATTTCCAATTTGTAACTCTTTAGGTGAATATGGATTCATTGATAAGACTGGAAAAGTAGTAATAGAACCTCAATTTGGTGGCTCTTTTTACTTTTCAGAGGGATTATGTGCCGTTAAGACTGGTTCAAAGTGGGGATATATTAATAAATCAGGTAAATATGTAATTAATCCCGCTTATGATGGAGTTGGTCCTTTTATGCAAGGAACAGCTGCTGTCTTATTAAATGGGAAATGGGGATATATTAATAAAAAGGGACAAACTATTATTAAACCTACTTTTAATTGGTGTGGTAATTTTTCAAGATTTCTTACTGCTGTTTTGGTTGGTAAAAAATGGGGATATGTAGATCAAGATGGAGTTATGATTATTAAACCACAGTATGACGAAGCTTATGAATTCACCAAGGATTTGGCTTTAGTTAAAATCGGAAATAAATGGGGATATATAGTGGATACAGGTGCTATGATAATTAGTCCTCATGGCTATGATGATGCTTTTAGTTTTTCATCTTCAGGTCTTGCCGCTATAAAACAAAAAGATAAGTGGGGATATATCAATACGATAGGAGAAATAGTTATTAAACCTCAATTTGATTGTGTAACAACATTTAATGAAGGACTTGCATTAGCTTATGTTAGTGGGAAATGTGGATACATCAATGAAGAAGGTAATTTTGTTATAAATCCTAAATATGAAGAGGCAACAAATTTTTCTGAAGGACTTGCTGCAGTTAAAATTGATGGTAAATGGGGATATATTAATAAAAAGGGAAAAATCGTAATAGAACCAAAATTTGAAAATGTTTCAGGATTTTATAATGGCCTTGCATGGTGGATATCGGAAGACTATAACTGGGGATATATTGACAAAAAAGGAACCACTATTTGGGAATTACATCCTAAAAAAGACACTGATCTTACTGCTGAAGAGATAAAAAATCAAGTACTTAAGGCATTTGAAGAACTTGAAAATGAACTAAGTCTTATAAAAGACCTTGAGGAAATTGATGTTGAAAATGGTCATGCTGTAGCTAAGTCAAATGCAGAAGACTGGAAAGAGGCAGCTTCCTCTGAATGATAATAAAAAAGAATCTCATTACTAAAATATATTGAATTAGATTATTAAATTTCTATATTAAAAAAAAATATACTCAAATTAGATTAAAAAATTTATATAACTAACGCTATATATAGTGGGTATTTCTTAATCTTAACACTATATATAGTGTATAAAAAAATCAAATTCTATTTTTCAGTAAACTCACGGACGCAAGAAATGTCGAACTTGACAATTTTTAAGCTGTCCACCCTGATTAAATAAATGTTATATAATCTATTATTTCTTTAAATATATTTTCTCTATTTATCATAAATTATATCTCTTAAAATCTTATGATATTTTAATATATTTATTTCCCAAATCAAATATATTTTAGAAATATTTAGTAATTCAAAAGCAAAATTCGTCAAGGTGGCTTTTATATGTATTTCACCCAATAATTACTTTCAATTTTAACGCTAATTCTTTCATTGTATATGGTTTTTGCAAGAAATCGTTTACGCCGAGATTGAGTATGTCCATAACACGGTCGTCTTGTTTGAAGCCAGAGCTTAGTAGGACTTTTACATTTGGTTTTATTTTTTTTAGTTCGAGATAAACTTCTTTTCCAGACATTTTTGGCATAGCCATATCAAGAATCACGATTTTTATGTCGTTTTGTTTATATTTGAATAGTTTTATTCCAGTTTCGCCGTTATCTGCATCAATAACATCGTATCCACAGTGTTTTAAAATTTTAATTGCAGTAGACCTAACCATAAAATCATCATCAATAATCAGAATCAACCCAGAGCCAGTAAAATCCTCAATTTGTTCTTTCTCTTTAGAAATAATTTCGTTTGGGTTTTCTGAGACTGGAAGATACACATTAAAAGTAGTGCCAATATTATACTCAGAGTAAACATCTATAAACCCTTTGTGTTGTTCAATAATAGAATAAGCCATTGAAAGCCCGAGTCCTGTCCCTTTACCATGTTTTGTAGTAAAAAAAGGATCAAAGATTTTTGTAATATCTTCTGAATGAATACCAACCCCATTATCAGAAATTATAATTATCCAATATATGTTTTCGGATGCTTTTGAATGATTTATCCTAAAATAATCATCTATTTCTTTTTTTTCTATTGAAATATGAAGAATACCGCCTTGTTTTTCATTTTCTTGTCTCATTATAGTCATAGCATGCATAGCATTAATACAGAGATTTAGAACGACCTGTTCGATTTGGGCGGGGTCTCCAACGCAATGAGCTTTTTCCCAGTAGTAAGAGGATTTTATTTCAACAGATTTATCAAAAGTTGTTTGACAAATTTTTATAACCCTTTTGATAGAATCATTCAAATCAATTGTAACAAATGATAATTCATATTTTTTTGATAAGGCAAGTAAATGTTTAATCATATCTGTTGATCTTTTTACAGCCTCTTCTATAAAATCAACATTTTCTTTCATTTCGTTTATATCAATTTGATCTTTTTGGAGCAAATATTTCATTAAGGTCGCAGTACCACTTATTCCACCCAAAACATTGTTAAAGTCATGTGCTAAACCACCTGCAAGAGTGCCAACAGTTTCCATTTTTTGTGCCTGCCTCAACTGATTGTCTTTTTTTTCAAGTTCGGTTACATCGTCAATTTTAATTACGCCACCTTTTACACCTCTATAATCAAGTGGATATATTGAAACATTAAAATATTTCTTCTCATTTGGGTTTAATATTTGTTTGTAAAGTTCTATTTTATCACTATTTTGTATAACTTTCTCAAAATCTTTTTTAAAATTGTTAAAAAAATCTACTATCTGCCATAAATTCTTTGAAATTGCATCATTTTTAGATATATTTGTATATTTTTCTACCGCATCATTCCATTGAGTAATAATACCATCACGATTTGCATAAACAAGCATAGAAGGGAAGGAGTCGAATATATTTTTAATTATTTCTTCGCCTTGTTCGATTTTTTCGAGGGTAATTGCAAGTTGATTTGCACCAATTGAAAGCATTTTCAGCTCATTATGAGTTAATTTATACTCATCTGTTAAAGAAATTAAACAGATAGTGCTATAAATTTTATCTTTTGTCATTACGGGCACTGCGATTATAGAATGAAAATCAAAACTAAAAATATTTTTTTCTATATTTAGAATAAGATGGCTTTCTTCAAAAGAAACAATTTTTTTTATATCATCTTTTGATAATTTTATTTTATTAGAGCTTTTCTTTTTAAAACTAATTTTCCATGACTTTTCTTGTTTTTTTATAAAGAATATCGAATCCGCAAGAAAAGAATTTTCTATTAATTTAATGACATTATCAATTAATATTTCTTTATCATAAGAATTTACAAGAATATTTTGCAAATTTGACAAAAAGTTAATATGGCTTACTCGCCTTTGAAAATCAAGTAGCCCAAGTTCGAGTTTCGCTGCATCATAAAAATATTTTAGTTTTATTTTTTTGCTTATAAAATTAAATGAAAGTTTAAATTTTTTATCTTTTAGTTTAGAATAAAGCAATTTTTGATAAAAAACTAGATTTAATTTTTTTGCATAAGCAAAGCCTTTTTTATAATTTTGTTTCGCTTTTGGAATATCTTTTTGTTCTTCATAAAATAAGCCATATTCATAATAAAACATTGGAGTAAAATAAGTTATAACATCATTTGTTTTTTGAGAAAAATAGTATGCTCTTTCAAAGTATAGTTTAGCCTTATCTAACTTGTTTTTTTCTTTTGAGATAAAGGCATTAAATAAAAAGTACAAAAAATATTCTTCATTCTTTTTGGGATAAGGTTTTAATTTTGTATTTTTAATTTTTGTATAAATTTCATAACATTTATCTAAATTTCCAGTTTTATAATAAACAATTCCAAGTAAACTATATATACGAAATAAAGAATGATAAGGAAGATTGTTGATTTTTAATAATTGCATAAGTTTTAACATATTTTCTAAAAATCTAAGTGAATCTTTGTATTGTAAAGTGAGAAAATAATTTGATGCAATGTTTAAAAAAGTATTTGTAATTTCAAGATAATTTTTTACTTTAAAAAGACAATCTAAAGCTTTTGCATAAAAAAAGTCTGATTTTTGGTATTTTCCAATTAAATAATTAAAAAAACCTAATCCATTATAAATATATGATAATTCGAGTTTGTTTTTTAATTTTAATTTAATTTCTTTACTTTTTTCAAAAAATGATAGTACTTTAGAATAATTACCTAAAACAGAATAAACTATTCCTTTTGTTTGATATGCAGATGAAAGTCTATAATAATTTTTATATTTTATTGATAGTTTTATTCCCTTATTGTGAAGAATAGAGTTAAATTTGGTGTGATTTGAATAATCACTATATAAATAGATTAATGTATTTAACATATTAAGTTTTTTGCAATAATAAATCAATTTTTTATAAAAATTATTCCATTTATTAACGTTCATTTTTTTTAATTTACTTTCGTATTGATATAAAATAAACATTGATTTAAAAATTAATGACTTTTCTTTTATTTCTTTGGCTATTTTAAAACTCAATTTTGTAATATTTAAAGCTTTTTCGTATTCTCCCTTTTCAAGGTAGAGTATGCCAATTTTTTGATAAGAAATAGAAATAACCTTCTTATTATTATATTTTTGTCCAAAATCAAGTAATTGGTAATAATATATAAAAGCAATATTATGATTGCCAAGATAATAATTTACATCACCAAATATCATTAACATTTTGATATAGTAATTATCTTCTATTTTATTATAATTATTTAAATATTGATTATATATTTTCTCAATGTATTCCTTTGCATCAAACAAAGCACAAAGATTAAAGCAATTTTGTGATAAATCGATGAGTTTCAATGGATTTTCATTGTTTCCATTTGGATATTTGCTTAATAACTTTTCTTTATGAATCTGGAATGTTAAATCCATTGACAATTTATTTTTTTCGATAAATTCTACAAAGTTAGAAAAATAGTTTTCTGTGTCTATATTAATTAATTCATCTTTATTAAAAAGAAAAAATATTAACACTTTTCCTTTAGTTTTTACTTTTAAAAACTTTTTTATTATTTCTATTGAGGAATACTTTATTTTATCAAAACATTGTATAACAATTATTTTAGGTTCATCAGATAAATTAATAAAATAAAAAAATAATTTAATAATGCTATTTATTATTTTTTGTTTTTCAAATTTTAGCTCACCAAAAATTATATCTTCAATTCTATTTGTTGTTTTTTTTGTAAAATAATCTATAAAAATGTCTTTATGAAAATGATAAACTTCGCATATATCAAAAATATTTTCTATTTCTGTAAGAGTTTTATTTTTTAAAAAATTGTCTATAATATCAAGAAATGGATAATAAGGCTCTGTAAAATAATTATCAATCGTTTTTTCTATAAGAATATTTGAAGAATTTCCAAAATAATCATAAATCAATTCTTTTAATTTAGTTATATTATTCGTATTGAAAAAAGTAAAAATTGGAGTGTTTTCACAAGTTTTTTTGTAATAATTTTCAAATAATTTATTATAATATTTAAATGTTTCCATAATATTAAAATTATATAATAAAAATGAAAAAAAGTAATTAGTTATATGAAAAATATTTGAAAATTTTAAAAAAATTACTCTTAACAAAAATAATGAAAAATCATCTACAAGAAGAATTATTCAACAGTTTAAAATCAAAAGATTGGTTTCTATCCCAAATATTTAAAATTACATCCCTCTTTTAATCAACTAAAATCTCTTTGACAAACTATGAAATTTTGGTTATATTTTTTATATGAAAAAAGAAGTGATAAATATACATAACAATTTTTTTCTGCAACTCTTATCAAATAAACAAAACGCAATTGATTTTCTAAAGATTAGTCTATCAAATCAAATAACAAAAGAATTATTTAGTGAAACTAAAGAGGAGGCAAGTATGGTAACATTTCTTGATGCAATTAAAATAGAAGGTAAAATAGAAGGTAAAATAGAAGAAAAACAAAAAACTTTAATCCGTCAATTATCAAAAAAATTTGGGGTAATAACGGAAGATGAAAAGCAATTTATTAAAGAATGTTCTGATGGAGAGAAACTTGATAATGCTTTAGATGAAATAATTTTTGCTGATAGTAAACATAAAGTTTTAGACTGGTTAAAATAAGGTAAAACCCTAAAAATCTTTAATTTTTTTATAAAATATATTTATTTGTAATTTATTTTATACTGATGAATTAATAGAGATAAGCGTTTAAGGTATAGAGACAATTTAAACAATTGTTAGTATAAAAAGTTTTTGATATAACAAATGTTTCATTAGATTATGAAAATTGTCGAATATGTTGAAGCCAATTAATTAGACCTGTTAGGTTTTAAAAATCTGACAGGTCTTATAATTTAATATATGTGGAGTGTTAAAATGAGGCTTGGTTTTGATTTTGGTTCAAAAAATATTGGTGCTGTTGTAATTGATGGGAATAAAATAGTTAAGACTTATTATATTTCTCATAATGGAGATATAGCAAAGAATTTTAGGCAAATTTCACAAGAAATATACTCAAATTATCCAATTGAGACTTTTGGTATAACTGGAAGTATAGATTTTGCTAATCTTAAAACAATTGATTCAATTTTAGCAAATGTTGAAGCAAATAAATTTTTAAATACGAATTGTAGAAATATTTTTTATGTGGGCTGTGAAACTTTTAGTTTAATTATCCTTGATGAGAGTTACAACTATATTGAACACGCGATAAATCCTTTGTGTGCCTCAGGTACTGGTAGTTTTTTAGACCAACAAGCAGAAAGAATTGGCTTAACAACCGAAAAACTCGCAGAAATTGCTTATAATTTTAATGGAAAAACTCCGTCAATTGCAACTCGATGTGCTGTTTTTGCAAAATCTGACATTATTCACTCACAAGCAGATGGATATTCTAAAGAGGCAATAGCAACAGGTCTTTGCGAAGGAATGGCTTTAAGCATTGTGTCAAATCTTGTAAAAGGAAGAGAATTAATTGGTGATGCTTCGTTTATTGGTGGGGTTAGTAAAAACAAAAAAATTGTTAAAGAAGTATCAAAAATTTTGGATAAAGACATAAAAATTATTGAAAATGGAGAAATTTTTAGTGCAATTGGTGCTTGCGTACTTGGAAAAGAAACTAATTTTGATATTGAGAATATTCTTTCTAATATGCAAAAAAATCGTGAGAGAAGAGATAAACTTGAAATAAAATTGACAAATTATCCAGATTTTACAAATGACAAGTTTTATATTGAAGATGGAGTTGAGATAACAGAATACAAAATATTCGACAAAAAAGAATATTCTATTTATATTGGTGTTGATGTTGGCTCTACAAGCACAAAAGCGATAGTTACAGATGGAAATACAGATATTCTTTTGGGGCTTTATACAAAAACTGCAGGCGAACCTGTAATTGCAACTCAAAAACTTTTTGCTAAAATAAAAAAGATCTTTGATGGCAAGGATTTAACGATTAAAGGTGTGGGGACAACTGGCTCTGGTCGTAAACTTGTTAAAGAAATTATAAATGCAGACTTAGAAATTAACGAAATTACAGCACACGCAAAGGCTGCTATTTTTATTGATCCAGAGGTTGACACGATTATAGAAATTGGTGGGCAGGATTCTAAATTTACACTACTAAAAGATGGAAATGTAATCCAGTCAACAATGAATTATGTTTGTGCTGCTGGTACTGGCTCATTTATCGAAGAACAAGCAAAAAGGCTTGGAGTAACACTCGATGAAATTTCTGAACTGGCGATTGGGCAAAAAGCACCTTACACATCTGATAGATGTACTGTTTATATGGAAAGGGATTTAAATATATTTCTTTCTGAAGGTTGGACAAAACAAGAAATTTTGTCATCTGTTTTGTATAGTGTGCGAGATAATTATTTGTCAAAAGTTGTTGGTAAAACTCCTCTTGGTGAAAAAATATTTTTTCAAGGAGCTACTGCACGAAATAAGGCTTTAGTTGCTGTTTTTGAGAATGAAGTAGAACGACCTATTTCTGTATCAAAATATTGTCATTTAACTGGTGCTTTGGGGATTTGCATTATACTTAAAGAAAAAGGTATAAATTTAACTAAATTTAGTGGAATGGACTTTAAATTTAACCAATCCACAGAAATTTGTAATCTTTGTATAAATAATTGTAATCTTACAATTTATGAAGTCAATGGCAAAAAAACAGCATGGGGACTAAAATGTGGAAGGGATTATGATGATAAAAAATTCAAGATAAAGCCAAAAAATGCAACTATTGAGTCGAAATTTAACGAAATATTTCAAAGTAATAATAATTTTGGTAAAAATAGGTTAAAAGTGGGTATTCCTGTAACGTTATATCTATCGGACTTGTATCCTTTGTTTAAAGATTTTTTTGAGAAACTTGGATTTGAAGTTATACTTGAAAAAGGAAATTCTAAAAAAATGAAAGAAGGGGCAAAATTGATTAACTCGGATTTTTGTGCTCCTATGACTTTGATGGCAGGGTTAGTTCATTCTTTAAAAGATAGAGTTGATTATATTTTTTTACCAGCAATGATAAACGGTGAGTTAGTTAGAGAAGATTTTACTGATGACCCAAAATTTTACGATAAAATTAGAGACTCGTATTATTGTTATTATTCAGAATACGCTGCAACAATTGTAAATAATTTTCATTCTCTTGACATAAAGCAAAAACTTATTAGCCCTATGTTAAAATTTAATATAAATGATAAAAGTCTAATTGCAGAAGAAATTGCTAATAGTACACAAAAGATAACAAATTTTGATAAAGAAGATATTAAAAGAATATTTTTGGAGTGTTTTGATGTTTTTAGGTCTAAAAAGCAACTTTGGCAAGATGAAGGCAAAAAAATTATTGAGCAAAATCCAGATAAAATTAAAATTATGTTTATTGGTAGACCTTATTCAATCTTTGATAATAATATTAATCTTGGAATACCTGCAAAAATTGAAGAAATGGGCTTTGATGTCGTTTATCAATCAATGTTTTCTTATAAAAATGAAGAGTTACCAGTATCAAAAAGGTTTTTACATAAAATGCACTGGTATTTTGGACAAGAAATTCTACTTGCGGGAGAATATGCTGCAAAATCAAAAAATATTTATCCAGTATTTTTAACTTGTTTTAGGTGTAGTCCAGATTCTTACCTCATAACATATTTTAAAGAAATTATGAAAGAATATCAAAAACCATATCTTGTAATCCAACTTGATGAACATGCAAGCGATGTTGGTTATCAAACTCGTATTGAAGCTGCGATAGAGACATTCTTAACAGATGCACAAAAAACAAAAAAAATTGATAAAATAGAAGAAAAATTACCAAAAAATGACAAAATTACAAAAGAAACAACAGTTTTGATTCCCTATTTGAGCCCAATTATAAGTCAGTTGCAAGAATATGCTTTTAAAGCATACAATTATAATGCGTTAGTATTGCCAATCGAGCAAAAAATGATAAATAGCGGCTATAAATATGCGTCTGGCGGCGAATGTATGCCAAATATAGCAATAATTGGTTCTTTAATCGAAACAATCAAGCAAAATAGCATTAATCCAGAAAAGGCAATTTTATATATGCCAACTGTTTGTATGGGTTGTAATTTCAATCAATATGCTGTGTTAATTGACCTCGCTTTAGAAAAGGCAGGATTTGGTAAAATTAAAATTGCAAATCCAAATACTTTAAAACAAATGGATGAGTTACCTAAAGAATTAAATGTAAATCTATTTGAAATTAATGTATTAGGTTCTATTTTATACAAATTGTTGTTTAGATATAAACCTTATGAAAAAAATGTTGGTGAAACAAAAGATGTTTTTGAAAAATCGATTAATTTAATAAAAGATTATCTATTTACAAAAAAATCTTTGATGGAAGCAGCTAGAACAATAAAATCATATTTTGAGAATATTCAAATTGATAAAACAAAAAGAAAGCCTCGAATTGGAATTTTGGGTGATCTTTATGCAAAATATAATTATATTTTAAATCAAGATATTTATAGTTTAATAGAAGAACTCGATGGTGAGATTTTAATTCCATCTTTTACAGAAACAGTGTTACATTTTCTTGATGCAGATATTCGTGAAAACGGGCTTGATGTTAAGTATAAAAAAGGTGCTATTTTGTTTGAAAGAAGGTATGAAAGGATATTTGAAGATTTGATAGGTGACAGTATTGAGCCAAATATCGATGAATGTAACGATTTAATGAAAGAATACGGCATAAATCATCTAATTGCAGGCGAAAGCTCTATGAATGTAGGTAGAATGCTTTATTATGCAAAACATAAGACTGTTGATGCAGTAGTTCATTTAAATCCAGTTTTTTGCTGTCCTGGTGTTGTTTCTTCTTCCCTTTTTAGGAAAATGCAAAAAGATTTTGATATACCTATAATAGATTTGTTTTATGATGGAACAAATAAGCCAAATAAAGTAATAATACCGCAGTTATATTATTTAAATAAGAAATAAGGTTAATTATAACAAATACTAATCAGATTGTCACTGATTACATACAATTTCACGGAAATATTTTTATTTATTTTTTTCGTGAAGTTTTTTTACTAAATGTTAATTTAAAATTTTGATTTTAGTCAGTAGTAACTATAATATTATAAAAATTATAAGTTTTATAAAAACTATATCAAAGTCTGTCCCAGAGGGACAGTCCTTGATATGGTTTTTTGCAAAGAGTATTATATTGTGTCTTCATAGTTTTAACTAATCTTAATTATCGCTAAAATCATTTAATAGTTTCTATATAATTAATCTGTGTAATAAAAAATTTGACATATTTTTGTAAATAAATTATATTATCTTCCTATTTGTAAAATTAAATATGGCAAAAAAATAAAAACTAATATTTCTTTTAATTTATTTTATAATAGCGGTCGTAAAAACTTTAATTTTTGTGACCGCATTTTTATTTGGATTTGATTTACTTAGATAAAAAGCATTTTATTTCTAGGTAAACATTTTAAGTATAGTTTTTTTTAAATATATTCAAAAGTTTTATATATTATAAATATTTTGTAATAATTTGTATAGTATTTAATTGTTATCTAAAAATAATTTTTGGGGTAGGTAATGAAAAAAAATATATCGTCTGATTTAAATTTAATTAGAAGATACTTTAATTCTGATATTTATCAAAGAGGAAAAGAATATTATAACCAATCTAGAGTTTCTAATGTAGTTGAAACCGAAGATATGGTAACAGCATTTGTTGATGGTTCACATAATAATAAATATCTTACAAGAATATCTTTTGATACTAATGGTGATATAAAAAATGCTATTTGTTCTTGCCCTTATAAGATATTTTGTAAGCATGTTGTAGCCACTTTATTATATTTTGTTAGCAATGGTGCTCATAAAGTAGAAAAACCAGAAAATCCTTTAAAATTTATAGATATTATTGAAAAAAAAGAAACCATAATTAAAATTAAAGAAAACGATGGTGATACAAATAGATTTTCATACTTAAAAGAATCTTTTGAGAAAAATATTGTTCAAAAAACTAATAAACCGACTAAAGATAGATGGAAACCTATATTTATAATTCATGAAGAAGAATCTTCTTATTTTTATGGCAATAAAGAAGATAATTTCATAGACTTTAGACTTGGTATGCAATATATAAAAAAAGATGGTAATCCTGGAAGAATAACTTATGATTTTGATGAATATAAAATTACAGAAGAAATTACTAATCAGGTTGAATTTGAACTTTATAAAAAAATTATTACTAAAATGGAACAAAAAGTTAAAATTGAAGTTGTTTTAGATAATTTAATAAAAAATGATAATATTCCAATTTATATTGAGAAACAAGGGATTATTCCTGCTAAATTGATAAATATTGATATTATTAAAGTTAATTTTATATTAGAAGGTGTTAGTTTTGATAAGAATATCACCTATTTTAGGTCTATATTCAGTGTTATTGATAATAATCAAAAAGAATATATAATGGATGAAGAATTTAACCATTATTTCTTTAATGAATACATTTTACTTATATCTAAAAATGGTAACATATTTTATAAGGAAAATTTTAAGCTTCTAACTAAATTTTTAAGTGAAATATTAAATTTTAAAAAACAACTTAATAGTACAGAAATTATTACATTAAAAGAATTAGTAAATGAAAAATTTCCAAATAAAGATATAATAATAAATTTTAACTCAAAATTAGTTAAAACTTTTTCTGGAATACCAACACCTATTATTGAAATAAGTACTGGAGTATCAGAAGGTACTAATGTTAATTTGTTATTTTCATATCAAGAAAAAGAAATATATTTTAAAAACAAAGATATACAAATTTTAATTTTACCAAATACCAATAATCAAGAAGAAATTATAACTGTAAAAAGAGATTTTTATTTGGAAGATAGGATTTTTTCGTATCTATCTTATAAATTCTCTTCAATTTTTCAAAAATTTATTTATTCTATGTATAATAAAGATTTTGATTTTTACTTAAATATTCCAACAAAAAAATTCCTTGTAGAATATGGACTTCCTTTAATTGATGAAGGTTATGAAATAAAATTTAGAGAACACAAAAATAAATTATCAAGGAATTCGGGTAGAATATCAGTATTTGTAAATTCTGGTATAGATTGGTTTGATTTAGAAACACAATTTATAGATAAAGATGGAAATAAATTAGGTTTTAAGTTTAGTAAAGAGGACATTCTGAATGGTTTAATAGAAATAGATAATAAATTTGTAATTCTTTCTAAAGAAGATATTGAAGCATTGGCAAATTTACTTGATGAAGGAATGGACAAAAATGGTAAATTAAAAGTTTCAAAGTTAAATTTTGGAATAATTGATAAATTATATAATAATATTGCTAATAAAGATGATTCTGAATTAAAAGCAGTGAAAGATATTTCAGAAAAATTAAAAAACTTCAAAAAGATTGAAAAACAGAAATTGCCAAATAAATTTATCGGAAAACTAAGAGATTATCAAAAATCTGGCTATAATTGGCTACATTTTTTAAATAAATACAATATTAACGGTTGTCTTGCCGATGATATGGGACTTGGTAAAACAGTTCAAACCCTTGCATTCTTACAAAAACTTAAAGAAGATGGTAATTTGGGAATAGTTTTGTTAGTTGTTCCTGTAACTACTATCGCAAACTGGGAGAATGAAATTGAGAAATTTTCTCCAGATTTGAGGTATAATCGTCATTTTGGACAACAAAGGCAAAAAGAAGCCGAATTATTGAAGGATTTTGATATAATTATAGTTAGTTATCATACTTTAAGGAACGATATTGAGTTATTTAATAATATTGAGTTCAATTATCTAATTCTTGATGAGGCACAATATATAAAAAACTATAATTCATTAATGTTTAAATCTGTAAAATTAATAAATACAAAACATAAACTTTCTCTTACAGGTACACCAATTGAGAATAATACTTTAGAATTATGGTCACAGATGGATTTTTTAAATCATGGGCTTTTGGGTAGTTTAAATGAGTTTAAAGCAAATTTTAGTCAAAAAATAGAAGCCGAAAAAGATAAAAAAGCAGCAGAAAGACTAAGGCGAACAATTTTTCCTTTCTTATTGAGACGAAAGAAAGAAGATGTTGCAAAAGACCTTCCAGAAAAGGAAGAAATAGTTTTATTTTGTGAAATGGAACCACCTCAAAGAAAAGTTTACGAAGAGTTAAAAGAATATTATAAAATGCAAATCACAGAACAAATAGATAAAAATGGAGTACAAAAATCAACAATACAAATTTTTGAGGCATTGTTAAGATTGAGGCAGGCTGCTTTATTTCCGTCATTAATTGATAAAAAGTATTCAGATATTGAGTCTGTTAAGTTTGAAACAATGAAAAAAATGCTTGACGAAATACTTCAAGAAGAACATAAAATTTTAATATTCTCTCAGTTTGTTCAATCATTAAAAATAATAGAAGAAGATATAAAAAAAACTAAAAGAAAATATTCTTATATTGATGGTTCTGTAAAACATAGAGATAAACAAATAAAACAATTTCAGGATGATAAAGATACAAATGTATTCTTGCTTAGCTTAAAAGCTGGTGGGGTTGGTATAAATCTAACTGCTGCTGACTATGTTTTTCTTTTTGATCCATGGTGGAATCCTGCGGTAGAAAGACAAGCGGTTGATAGAAGCCATAGAATTGGTCAAACAAAAAAAGTAATTGTTTATAAATTTATTGTTAAAAATACAGTTGAAGAAAAAATATTAAAATTGCAAGAAAGTAAAAAAGAATTAGTATCTCAACTTATAACAGAAGAGGCGAGTTTCTTTAAATCTCTTTCAAAAAGTGATATTATTAATTTGTTTAATTAGAAATTGAAAATTTCTTTATTATCAATTACCCAGTGTAGAGGATGAAATTATTATATTATTTTTTTATTTAGAATGTCCACAATCAAGTTTAACAAATTATTTTTACCAAAAACATTCTCATAATTAGATAAATTTTTTTTCATTGTTTTTATTTTATCAGTAAATAAAATTTCATCAATCGTTTTTAAAAGGCTTTCTTTTGTTAGATTATTTTCTTCTATAATAAAAGCTGCATTAATTTTTTGCATTATCATAGCATTTTTTAGTTGCTCATTATTTGTTGCTATTGCAAGAGGTATAAAAATCGAAGGGAGTCCCAAAGCCAAAAATTCGTTTACAGTTCCAGCACCACTTCTTGCTATTGCGAGGTCTGTTATTTTATAAATATCACCAATTTCTTCGTTTACAAATTCAAACAAGGCAAATTTATTTTTTTTATCAGGTGTTAAAGACTCATATAATTTTTGCATTTCGACAAAATCTTTGCCATCGTTTGCTTTACCAGTCTGGAAAATAATATTTGCTTTATCCAGTAAATTAGGTATAATTTGAAGCCCTATTTCATTTAGAATATGACAACCAAGTCCACCACCCATAAAAAGTATAACTGGCTGATTAAAATCAAAATTAAATCTTTTTTTTGCCACTTCAACATTACCTTCAAATATTTCGTCTCTTAATGGAATGCCTGTAATTAATGTCTTACTTTGTGGAAAGTATTTTTTACTTTCTGGAAAAGTTAAACAAATTTTAGTAGCAAATTTTGCTGCAATTTTATTGGCAAGCCCAGCATCAACTGTTTGTTCGTGGATTATAACTGGTATTTTTTTCATTTTACCAGCAACAACTGGAGGGACAGAGACAAATCCGCCAGTACTAAATATTAATTGAGGGCTAAATTTTTTAATGATTTTTAGACTATCAAAAAAACCTTTTAATATTCTAAAAATATCACTAAAATTTTTAAAAGAAAAATATCTTCTAAGTTTACCTGTACTTATACTTACAAAATCAATTTCATTTTTTGTTGCAATTTCTTTTTCAATACCATTATGAGAACCAACATATAAAATTTCACATTTAGTATTATTCTGTAAACAATATTTTTTTAAAGCCTGTATCATTGATATTGCTGGCATCGTGTGACCACCAGACCCACCGCCTGTAAATAAAACTCTTATTTCTTTCATTGTTTTTCTTTCAATTTTTGTCAATATTCTACTATACTGCTACAAAGCATAATCTGTTTAATTCGCTTTAATCTAAAACTAATTTCTGTTATAACTTTTTAACTAATTAAAGTCAATATGCTAGATTGTATAGAATTTTATCTGAGAGGCAATTTTATTTTGTTACAAATTAATAATTTAAAACTTTATTTTTAATCTCACTTGATTTTTTTTTATCATTTTAGTACAATAAATTTTGTATTAGATTCTAACTTTTTATCTATATCAGAAAGTCTTGGTTTGTCACAAATTCTAGAAGTAAAATATAGTTATTGTATATATTTACACGATTCAATCAGTAACAATTCGATTAATCTGTGTTATATTTTAATATTGGAGTATTTATGGAGTTTATTAAATCTAAATATATTCTTGTTGTGGATGATGATTATACTATAAGGAAAAAACTTGAAATACTTTTAAAAAAAAATGGATTTAATGTAAATTCTTTTGAATCTGGAAAAGAAGTAATTGATGAACTGAATATTAATTATGATAAGTATAGTTTGATTTTACTCGATGTTACTATGTTTGGTATGACAGGTTTTGAAACTGCTCAAGAAATTAAAAAAGATAAAAGGTTTGATGATATTCCAATTATTTTTATAACTGGAAATGCCGATGTAGAAGACAAAAAGAAAGGTTTTGAAGCGGGGTGCGTTGATTATATAACAAAACCTTTTGATAATAATGAAGTTTTAATGAGAGTAAAGCTTCATCTTGAACTTGCATATAGAAGGGAAGAAGCACTAAATTACGCAAAAACTTTAGAAAAAAAAGTTGAAGAAAGAACTCTTGAGATTAATCTAACAAGAAAGGCTTTAATTGTAAGTTTGTCATCTCTTGCTGAATCAAGAGACCCAGAAACAGGGGCTCATATATTAAGAACACAAGAATATTCAAAAATAATAGCTGCCGAACTTGTAAATTATCAAAAGTATAAAAATGTGATAGATGATCTTTTTATTGAAAGAATGCACGATTGTGCACCTCTACATGATATTGGTAAAGTTGGTATCCCAGACGATATTTTATTGAAACCAGGCAAGCTTACAGATGAAGAATTTGCTATTATGAAAACTCATTGTTATATAGGTAAAAAGACTTTAGAATCAGGGACGAATTTACTTATTGATCTTTCCTTTTTAAAATTTGCATCAGAAATTGCTTATTCTCATCATGAAAAATTTGATGGGACTGGGTATCCAAGAATGTTAAAAGGAGAAGATATTCCTTTACAGGGTAGAATAATGGCTTTATCAGATGTATATGATGCTTTGACTTCTAAAAGGATTTACAAAAATTCGTGGTCACATCAAGAAGCAAGGAATTTAATACTTAGTGAGAGTTGTAAACATTTTGATCCATTAATAATAGAAGTTTTTTTAAAAATAGAAAATGATTTTATAAATATACAAAATAAATATAGAGATTAAATAAAAGGATAAGAAATGAATGAAAAAATCTTAGTTGTAGATGATGATTTTGGTACAGTAAAATTAATTGAAAGTATTCTTACAAAAAATAACTTAATTGCAAATTGTTTTACATCACCTTTAGATGCTCTTAAAAGTTTTGATATGAATGAATATGATTTAGTTTTATCAGATTTTTTTATGCCAGAAATTAATGGAGAAGAGTTTTTAAATATAATAAGAAGTAAAAATAAATATATTCCATTTATTGTACTAACTGTGAATAATGATATACAAAATGCTATTAATTTATTAAAAGAAGGTGCTGATGATTATATTAGTAAACCAATTGTAAAAGAAGAACTTATTTTTAGGATACAAAAAAATATAGAAGAGAAAAAAAATAGAAAAATTCTTGATAGAATTGAAAAAGAAAAAGAAATATTAAGTTTGGAAAGTAAAAGAATGGTGAACTGGAAATTGCTTTATGCTACAAAAGATGTAAAGCAAACAGACCAAATAATAAATCTATTTACAAGGACTTTAAATCAAGGTGGAGGATTTATTTGGCTTGATATTTTAAAGACTCAAACAGAAAAAATCGATGAAGAGTATTATAAAATACATTCTGCTTTAATTAATTTAATTATAAAATCAGCAGAGCAAAATCAACTTTTTTTTGATAATATAACATTCCTATCAAATCTTGATAGTATGGATGTTCAATTTAAACCTTATTCTTATACTGAAATGATAAACATATTTCATGATTATATTCAAAATGATTTGAACGATATTGCAGAAAAATACAAAAGAAAATTTATTATACAAAAAGCAAATCAAAATATTTCTGGAGATATATCATTAAATATTCCTTATTTTCAAAAAATGCTTAAAGAATTATTTATTAATGCAATAAAGTATTCTCCTGAAGACACAAATATATATTTTATGGTAGAAAAAAATACATCGAATGCCTCTAACTACGGAAAAAATATAGATATAAGTATAAAAAATACGCCCAAAAAAATGAATGCAAAAGACCTTGATGGAAATGATATAATTGGTATTCCTTATGAATATTCTGAATTAGTTTTTGATTTGTTTTATACAATAGAAGCTTTTCCTACTGGTAGTGATGATGAGGAATGGAATAATGGAACAGGTCTTTATATTGTAAGAAAAATAGTAAAAAGACATAATGGTTGGATAAAAACTGCAAATGGAATAGATTATACTAAAGGAGCTCCAGAACCTTATGTAAAATTTAGTATTACACTACCTTATAATTAGTTAAAAAATTTAAAAAAATTATATAAAAAATTTTTATTTTGTTAGAAATAATAAATCTAATTACTTTAATATCAAGTAATTAGTCGGTGTTAATCTGTGGCTTGCACTCGCTTGACGGGTGAATCTCTGACAATCTGATTAATCCGTGTTATAAAATCTTTGAAAAAATAGTTTCTTATACTATAAAAATAATATTAATATAGCCGAAAATATATAACACAGATTATAACAAATTGAGATTTTGTATAATCTGTGTTATAATAAAGAGGGAATTTATCTTAAAATACTTAGGAAAACTAAATGGCTAAAATAACTCAAAAAGAACGAGACGAATACCAAGAAAGAATTAATTTATACAAAGCGAAGATGGAAGAGTTGAATGGTAAAATTAAAGCAAATTCATTAGAGATGTTAAAAGATAAAAGTAAAGAATTTATTTTGAGATTAGAAAATGCTAACTATTATTTAAATCAAATAACTCTTTATTGCGGAATGAACGAAGTAAGCGTTTTTCTCTTGGCTGTAAAAAATACTGCTTATCTTGAAAGAGCAAGACAATTAATTTATGAAGCTGTGATGTGTATAGAAAAAATAGTAACAAATTTTTTGGATGTTCCTTTCTCTGATTATGCAGAACAATTAAATAGAATTGCAGATATTTCTGATGCTGTAAGATTGAATCTTATCAAAAAATTTGGATACTGTATTGATTTGGTGAAAGAAAATTTTGGTGAAAATACAAAATGGAAATGGTCTTTTGCTGAAATTGATGGTAGAATGGCTGTAATTACTAAAAATCTTTTTGATTTAAGAAGATTCCAAAAACTTGATGATCCAAGAGAAGAAGGTTTTCAGGATAGAAGAGCACATGTAACAATAATTCAGAGACTTTTGCTTGAAGCATCACAAAGTTACAGAGAGAAATTTGAACTTAGTACAAAGGATATCGAAGATTTAAGAAAAGCGATTGATTATCAAAAAGCACTTCTTAGGATAAATCAATTACTCGGTGATAATGAAAAAATAGAAACAGCAAAAAAACAAATTGATGTGTGGAATACTCTCTTAGAAAAACACGCAAACCAAGTAGAAGAAGAAAAGAGAAAGAAAAATTTAAAGATAACTTAATATGATTAATTTTACATATCCAAACTCATATTCTAAAAATATAATAAAACTATTTGGAAATATTAGTAATAATTTATGGAATGATTGGAATTGGCAGTTAAAAAATTCTATAAAAACTTACAAAGATTTAACAAATATTATTCCTCAATTAAAAAATAAAATATCAGAAGACGTATTTGAGAAATATCATTTTTCTATAACGCCATATTTCTTTTGTTTGATTGATTTTGATAATATTGAGGCTGATCCTATTGCTAATCAGGTAATTCCATCAAATTTTGAGTTAAAACACGATAATTTTTTATCAATAGATCCTTTTAGTGAAAAAATTAAAACCCCTGCTAAAAATCTTATTCAAAGGTATCCAGATAGAATACTTTTACTTACAACAAATTTATGTGCTTCTTATTGCAGATACTGTACAAGAAAATGGAATTGGAATACAAATCAAACTTTAAAAAAAGAAGATATTACTTATACAAAAGAATTTTTAGAAAAAAATCCGCAAATAAGAGAAGTTATTATTTCAGGAGGAGATCCATTATTACTTGACTTTGATTTTCTTGAAGAAATTATTTTTAACTTAATTAATGTAAAAACAATAGAAGTAATTAGGATAGCCTCAAGAGTTCCATCATTTTTGCCACAAAGGATAACAGATGATTTGGCAAATATTCTAAAAAAATATAAAACAATATGGCTCATAACACATTTTAATCATCCAAACGAAATTACCCCAAAAACAGAAGAAGCAATCGATAAACTTATATATTCTGGAGTTTCTTTGGCAAATCAGACCGTATTATTAAAAAATATTAACGATGATCTTAAAACTATGAAAAAACTTCTATATTCATTAGAAGCCTTACGAATTAAACCTTATTATTTATTTAATTGTGATCTTGTTGAGGGTACAGCACATTTTAGGACTTCGATTGACTCTGGATTGCAATTATTAAAAGAATTGTGGAATAATATTGGTGGTTTATGTATCCCAAATTATGTTGTTGATCTACCAGAATTGGGCAAAATACCAATTTTACCTCAGTACATTTTATCAGAAGACGAAAATTGTATAGTATTCAAAAATTCTTTTGGAAAAACATTTTCTTATCCAAAGAAATAGTATTTGAGTTGTATTTTATATAATTCCAATCAGTTTATTTATTTTTATAAAAAATTCTTCTATTTTTATTGGTTTTGATACATAATCATTCATACCAGCTTGAATACACCTATCTTTATCTCCTTTCATTGCATAAGCCGTCAATGCAATAATAGGAAGATTATTAAACTTTTCTTTAGCTCTTATTATTTTTGTAGTTTCTATTCCATCCATCTCTGGCATCTCAACATCCATTAATATTAAGTCAAAATTATCTTTTTCTAAATTTTCTATAACTTCTAAACCATTTGAAACGGCTACTACTCCAAAGCCTTTCTTCTTGAGTAAAATACTCATAAATTCTTGATTGATTGTATTATCTTCGGCAAGCAATATATTAATTTTTCTGTTTACAAGTATAATTTCTTCTTTTTTTACATCATTATTTTTGTTATCAGTAATGGTATTTTCTAAAATTAAACCAAAAATAACAGAAAAATAAAAAGTACTTCCTTTATTTTCATTACTTTCAAACCACATTCTACCACTCATCATTTCAACAAGTTTTTTTGAAATAATAAGCCCAAGTCCTGTTCCACCGTATTTTCTTGTTGAAGAGCTATCCACTTGACTAAAACTTTTAAATAATCGCTCTTTTTTTTCTTCTGGGATTCCTATTCCTGTATCCTTTACTGAGATTTGTAATTCCAAAGTATTGTTAAAACTTTTTATTTGTTTTATAGAAAGAAATATTTGTCCTTTTTCTGTGAATTTAATTGCATTTCCTATTAAATTAATTAAAATTTGTCTAAATTTAGCAGGATCGCCTTTTAATAAATCTGGAATTTTAAAATCTATACTGTATGATAGATTGATGTTTTTATCTTTTGCCTTAAAAAGAAATTCATTTATTATTATTTCAATCGTACCTCTTATATTAAATGCTATATTTTCTAATTCTAATTTTCCTGCCTCTATTTTTGAATAATCTAAAATGTCATCAACAATTTTAGCAAGATAGTCAGCAGAAGTTTTTGCCATTGTCAAATATTTATTTTGTTCAGTAGTTAAATTTGTATCAAAGGCAAGATTAAGCATTCCAATAATTCCTCCTATGGGAGTTCTTATTTCATGACTCATTGTTGCAAGAAATTCACTTTTTGTTTTATTTGCATCCTCTGCTAATTCTTTTGCTTTTTTTATTTCTTCTTCATTTTTCTTTCTATCAGTAATATCTATAAGCAATGTTAAAAATAGCATTTCATTTTCATACATAACATTCATAGAACGAGATATTACAGTCTTTTTTTCACCTGATTTAGAAAGTAAAACGAGTTCGTGGTCTTGTATAGATTCTCCTACCATTCTTTTTTTCATATTTGTTAAAACAATAGGTTTATACTCATCGTATATAAAATTGAAAATAGAATTCCCTATTACTTCTTCTGGAGAATACCCAGTGAAATTTAGACTTGATTCATTAACAAAAATAATTTTATCTTCTCTATGAATAATAATTAATTCTGGCAGTTGGGAAACGAGCCTTCTATATCTTTCTTCACTTTCTTTAAGGCTTTTTTCCATAAGTCTTTTTTGAATCAAAATAGAGGCTTGATGGACAAATGTTTCAATTATGTTAATACTTTTTTGATCTAATGGTTTATTTTTTTGAGTAAATATTATAATATTTCCAAGTAGATCATTACCTCTTGCAAAGCCCATCGCATAAATTGTGCCAATATTAAGTATTTCCTCTATTTTATTACATTTTTCTTCAGGAAATAGATTAGAAGTTATCTCATAAATACCATGTTTAACAATATATAAACTTGATTCTAATAATTTTTCTTCTAAGTTTTTATCAATAGGATAAGTCATGACAAACGGATTTTTATTTAATTCTTTTTCTATATCTGTAAAAAAATGTTCTGGAAGAAGAGAAACTTTTATATTTAATGCATTTCTTAGTTTATCATAAGAATTAAGTATCACAAAACAGTCATCAACTATTTCTTTTATTTTTTGTCCTATAAATTTATAAATATCCATCTCTATTGGCAATTGGACGAAATCTATTGCTGATTTTGAAAGAAATTTCATAATATCAGTATATTCTTTTTCTTTTTCCTCGGCATCTTCTCTTTCTTTAATTTCTTCTTTTAATTGTTGTGTAAGTCTTATATCCTGACCTACTATAACCATACTAATATCATCATTAAAATTATCATTTAAAATAGAACAGGATATATCAACAGGAATTTTATTGCCATTTTTAGCAATATATTTTACTTCAGTAGAATAATTTTTATTTTCTTTATCATTAAATAAAGTCAACATTTTTTTTTCTATAATATTTTTTTCTAATATTAAATTATCTAAATATTTACCAAGTAATTCTTTTTCATTAAAACCAAGTAAATCTTCTAATTTACGATTTGTTTTTATAATTTTACCGTCTTTATCAATTATTATAAGTAAATCCATCATTTTAGATATTATTTCTTCAAATGCAACAGAAAAAGAAGATGGTTTCATAAGTTTATATTTAATAATTGAATACCATATTCCAAAAGCCCATATAATTATAAAAATATTAGACATTGGGCGATGAAAATAGATTTTAAAAAAAGGTAAAAGAGAATCAATTACAGTTCCAAGAAAGAAAGGTATTACAGCTGACAAGAAAAGAATCATCGATTGTTTTTTTTCAATTGTTTTTGTAGTTTTTTTTCCCCATTGCCATATTAAGAAAACATAAATTATAATAAAACCAAAGTGATATATCATATAAAGAACGAGCCAAATAGAAAATGCAGGGACAAATTTTATACTAACTTTTTCTATTATAATCTCTTTTATTAACATTTCACTTGCTAATGAGTTAAATAAAAAGATTAGACCAGGCACATAAAGCAAAAAGTAAATCCAACGCTTTTTTAGTATTTTTTGTTGATTTGTGAGAATAAAAACGAAATGAATACCAAAACCTTGTAAAAAGCACCAGCCAAACGATGATATTCTAAACCAAAACCATACTTGTTCCTTATCTTTTAAAGAAAATAAAAAAGCATAGGAAAAAGCCCATATAGATAAAGTTAAACATAGAGCAAAAAATATTTTATTTAGACTAGATTTTTTGTTTAAATATAGACCATATACACCAAGATAGAGGTAAATTATAAATGCAAGAAAAGACAAAAAAGAAAAGAAAATCAAATTTTTGCTCCATTTTATAATAAAAATCTAAATTCTTTTTACACAAACAATTGTCGCATCATCACTAAATTCTTCTTTGTTTACAAATTTATATAAATCAAATATAGTTTCATCTACTATTGTTTCTGGACTTTCTTTATAAATCTTTTTTAGTTTCTCATAAAAATACTTTTCATAAAATTCACCTTCTTGATTTTGGGCTTCTATAATACCATCTGTGATAAAAATAATCATATCACCTTTTTCTATATTAGTGTCAACATTGCCCATATCAAGTTCATCAATAACGCCAAGCATCATGCCATTTATATCTACAACTTTTACCTCTCCATTGTTTTTTAGTATTATAGGTGGAGTATGACCACAGTCTAATATACTAATGTTACCATTATTAGTATCTATTCTTGCAAAAATCAAAGTAACGAATATAGTAGCATTAGATAAAATCCCATGCATATCATTTTTTACTGCTTCTAAAATATCTTCTGGTGTTTTATATTCAGCAATCCTTGTTTGTAAAGACATTTTTAACATCATAGTTATTAGTGCAGATGGAACTCCATGACCTGTAACATCAGCAATAATAAAATCAATATATCTATCTTCTGTTTTCCATACAGAAAAAAAATCACCGCTAACTATACTTGCAGCCTTTAATCTTGAATATAGAGAGAAATTATTAATAGTTTCATTTATTTCAGGAAATATACCTTTCTGAACTTCTCTTGCAAGATTGAGCTGGCGTAGCATTTCATCATCTTTTTGTTTTAATAACTTATACGCTTTCTCTTTTTCTATTATAACAGTGTCAAGTTCTATTGTTTTTGTAGTTAAACTATCATAAAGTTCTTCAAATATTTTTTTATAAGAAACAAAATCAGTAACATTTTTAAATGATAAAAAAAGATATTTATTTTCATCAATGTCTATTTTTTTTTGTGATAATAAAAAATAGAGTATAAATCCCTCTGGTTTTTTATAAGTTATTTCTCTATTTTCAAATTCAAATTCAAAATAACTTTTTATAATAGACGGATCAAATATATTTTCAGAATTAGAATTCAAAAAATTAACATTATAAAGATAATTTTTTTCTTCAATAATTTCTCCGAATATCTCTTTTATTTTTTCATTAGCCATTAGTATTTTGCCGTCATTATCAGCAATTACAGAAGCTTCAGGAGCTTTATAAAAAAATACATTATCCAAAATATTCTCCAAAAAACAATACAAATTCCTTTTTGATTTTATATGAATTATTGAAAAAAATCAAGTATTTATGCTTAGAATGTTTAAATTATTATTGACAATATTAAAAGATGTTAATTTATGGGAAAAATTTTAATATTTAATATATTTTAACTATATTTATTAACGAATAATATATTTGTCTTCTTCAGATGGAAAGAATATTTTTTGAATAGCATTAATTCTAAAAAAGAATAATAAATAAAAAAAACCAAATAAAAAACCAAAAAGATGAGTTATATGTGCTATCCCGTCATTAAAATTGGTTAATTCAGAAAATAATTCTATCCCAGTGAATAACAAAATAGCCCATTTAGCTTTAATAGGTAAAAGTGCAAAAAAATACAATTTTATATCGGGGTAATAAGTTACAAAAGCAAGTAAAACTGCATAAATAGCGCCAGATGCACCAAGTAGAGAAATTGGATTATTAGATTGCATAAAAATAAATACTGATGCAATATTTGCTAAGATGCCAGTAGTTAAATAAAAAAGCAAAAATTTAGTCCCCCCCCATTTATTTATGAGTGGCTTGCCAAATATATAAAGTGCATACATATTAAAAATAATATGAAAAATTCCACCGTGCATAAACATTGCAGATAAAATCTGCCAATAAGCCCCATCATTTATAGAATAAAAATTATTCGGATGATTTATATTTAGATTTAAAAAATTAGAAACAATAGCATACAAATATGGAATTTGAAATATTTTATAAGTTATATATGGAATAAAGAGAATTACATTAATAATTATAATTGTATTTATTACTTTAGTTTGTTTTTTTTGTTCAAAATTATTCATAAGTATAAAATAAAAAAAGATTGATAATAAGTCAAGTAAATAAATATGAAAACTTGACTTTTTTATTTTTAATATTATAATTAAATATGAGGTTATATAAAAAGTTTTAATTTAGATAGTAAGAGTTTATAAATATATTTAGAAAGTTTTTATTTTATCAAAAATTAAAAAATTTAGTTTACAAACTATTCAAAAATTGTAATCAGTATAATCTGTATCATTAGGAATTTAATTTATGAATACAAAATTTTCAATCAAAGGTAAATTAGTTGGGTTTGCTTTAGGTATCTTGATAAGTAGTAATATTTTAGGTGGACTTATAGGTTTACTGATAGGTCATATTCTATTTGATAGGTTAGCTACAAATGATAATGAAGAATATTTTATAGAAGATAGTCTTTATGTAGAGAATACAAATATTATTACATTTATTATAAAACTTTGTTATGGATTAGTAAATCAAAAAGAAGATATTTTATTAACAGAAGTAGACACAATTAAACAATTTTTAAGAAAAGAATTTGGGATTGATAAATTGTATATATCTAAAGTAGATTTAATATTTTCAAACTTAATGGATGACAAGTCTAATTTAAATGTTGATTCTGTTATTCATAGTATAAATCATTATTGTAGCTATGATGAAAAGCAGAAAATAATAGAGTTACTTTTTGTTGTTGCGGTTTCTGATAAAAACATTTCAAAGGAAGAAATAGACTATATTCACAATGTTTATCATAAACTAAAAGTTAAATTAAATGATTATTTAAAGATTAAAAATAAGTTTATAAAGGAAGAATTAGAGTATTACAAAATTCTTGGTGTAAATGAGAGTGCAACAGATGCAGAAATTAAGACTGCATATAGAAAATTAGTAAATCTACATCATCCTGATAAAGTAAAAGAAGCTGATTATGATAAAGAAAAATTTCAACAGATAGTAAAAGCTTATAACGAATTAAAAAAATTTAAAAGAATTCATTAAAAATATTGAGATATAGCATTGTTTTTTTTAAATTTAGATTAAATTTGATATTTAAATGAAATTTTTACATACTTTAAATTTTTTGTTGCAAATAGAATGAAAATAGATTAAATTTTATACAGTTTTTTTACGAAATTCTAAAAAAAAAAAATTAATAATTTTTATTTTTTATATTTTCTAAAAATTAAATTTGTAATTTTATAAAAAATATTATATTATAATGAAGGAGGAAAAATGAAGAAGTTTTTCTATAACTTTTTAGTTGCTTTATTAGTAATTTTTTCTATTGTGATGTGTAAAACCACAGATAAAAATGAGGACACTACTACTACTATTGAAATAACTACTACGACAACAGTGGTTGTAACAACAACAACTGTAAAATCTAATGGAGTGATTGATAGTAAGATAGACCAAAGAATGGTTTTTGTAATTGACAAGGATAAGATTACAGAGGATCAGTTAAAAAGTTTTATGAAAAATCTTTTCACTGCAATAGAAGAAAAAATTGCGATGGGAGATTTTGATGGGTGGTATAGTTCTATAAGTAAAGGGTATAAATTTTATATAAATGATCCTGTGATTTTAAAGAAAATGTCGGAAGATTCTGATTTTCTTTCAAATAGGAATGTAAAATTAAAAACTCCAAAAGATTATTTTGAATATGTTGTGATCCAAGCAAGACAAGGGAAATCTTTGAAATTCTTTGATTATAAATATATTGACAAATTTAATGTAAAAGTAATTTGTATACTTGACGACAGTTTGAAATTTGTATACAATTTTATATATGAAGATGGCTCTTGGAAATTAGATCGCTAATTTTTAGCGAATTAAATTTAATAGATTATAGGAAGTTAAGATGAAAAATATAAATGTTGTTTTTTGTCTAATTGCATTTTTACTTTTTTCTTCTTTTGGCATCTTTTCTGATACAATAGAAGAAGTTTTGTTAAAACAAAAAGAGGCAAAAATAAAGACCTATTTTTATCAAGCAAAAGTAGGGGATAAATCTCAAAAAGTAGAAATCTTGGATTCTGTTTTAGCCGAATTTGATAAGGCGAAATATACAAACAAGGATAAGGAACTTGTAAACCTTGTTACTTATCTTTCTGAAGAAGGTAGTACAAGAAAAGAATTTGAAAATAATAGATTAATAAATGATTATCCAGAAGTAAGAAGAAAATCAGTAATGGTTTTAGCTAAACTTGGTGGAGATCAGGCAAGAGATGCTCTCATAAATATTTTAACAAACGATCAAAATCCTAGTGTTAAGGCAGAAGCTTGTAATGCGTTAGCAGAGGTTAGAGATAATGATAATGGTGAAGCATTAAGGGCTTTAGTCTATGTTTATAGATCAACTTATAAGCCAGATCCTAATTTAATTTTTGCTATAATAAATGCTGTTAAAGAAATAGCTAATTCAAATGCTTCATCTTATGCTGATTCTATTTATATTCTTTCAGAAATACAGATGGGCAACTATAATAGAAAAATAAGAGAAGCAGCTTATGAGGCTATTCAACAATTAAGTAGTGGTAAGAAATAATTTGTTTTTTCTCTGATTACTACCATCTTAAAGGCTTTTTTGAATTTAAAAAATCTTTAAGATGGTTTTTCTTTTATATTAAGAATTGTTCAAATTCTTGGTAAAAAATCTTTAAAAAATGGATCTAATTATGGAAGATAAAGGTTTTCTTAATAAACTTTATGATAATAATAATGAGGATTCACAAAACAATCAAATTTTGACAGATGAATTAAAAAATATATTTAATATTTGTAATAAAGAAAAATTCTTAGAAATTTCTTTATATCATTCAGATTTTTATAAATTCTTTTTAGATTATTTTAAAGAAGGCAGTTTTATTTCAGATGATTCTTATGAAGCTTTACTTACTTATCATTTTACTAAAAAAGACAATAAAAAAATTAATGTTTATAATTATTCTTTTACACCAAATAAACTTAGTTCTCTAAATATAAATGAAAGTTATGATTTTGTTTTTTCATCTTATGGTTTATCTTATGAAAATATATATACAATTTTGCCTCAGTTGATAGGTTTTTTAAAAATAGATGGCATTTTGTTTATAGAGTTGCCAGCTTATTGGTTTTTTAGAGAAAATTTGAATCAATATGAAAAGGATATACTTAATTATTCTAAAACTAATGATAAGAAATGGATTTTTACAGAACCAATAGATCAAATTATAAAAGAAAGTGGTGGTAATTTACTTTATTTAAAAGAGATAAATAATAAAAAAATAGTAAATCGACATAAGCTTTCTTATTTGTCTTCATTAAATAAGCTTTATAAAGCTCATATAGAAAATAATATTGCAGTATTAGAGGTTGCAAATATTCCAGAAAATAATATAGAGTTAAGAAGTGCTATTTTAGTAGTACAAAAAGAAAAAAAGACTTTAACAAAAAATAATTTATTTAATTTTTAGGTTTTTAAAGGAGCATCTTTGGCTAATAATTTTATAGGTAAAATTTTAAATTTAATATTAATATTAAATTTAATTATTCTTGCTGTATTTTCGATATTTTTATCTTTTATACCATCATTTTTAGTTCAAAATATAATTTCATCTCCATTTTATTTAATTTTTTGGGCTATATTATGTATTCTTATAATAATTTATCCATTTATTTCTAATATTGATTCTGAAAAAACTTTAAAATTTAGTAGGATTCATATACCTTTTTTGTTTTTTGCCATATCTATTGTTTTTGTTTTTTTGACATCAAAATCAATTACTGTTAATATAGAGGAAGGAAATTTTATTTCTTTAAGTGATGTTTATAATAAAATGAACCTTAAATTAAAAAAAGACTCAATAATTAAACTTTATAGTTTTGAAGCAATAAAATATAAAAAAAATAATAAATCAATCAAATCATTTAAATCAACTCTTCTTATTGATAATGAAAAAAAAATTATAGAAGTAAATAAGCCTTTAAAAATACAAAATGTTAGAATATTTCAAAAAAGTTGGAAACTTGGGCTTAACTCATTAGTATATAATTTTAAAGATACAACTTATGATTTACTTTCTACAAAACAATTGCAAGTAGATGATAATACTTATTTTGGATTTTATCCAATAGAAATTGTAGATAAAAAAATTAATTACAAATGGGAAATAAAAAATAAAGAAAATGAGATAATACATTCTGGTATGTTTTTAAATAATGATGATATTGCAAAGTCAGAACTTACCAAATATAATTTTGCTATAGTTAAAGAGGATTACAAATTTATTAGTATTTTTGAAATAACATACAAACCGTTTAATTTTATATTTGCTTTTGTTGCAGTCTTATTTATTTTTATGCTTTTATTTGAGTTTTGGTTAAGAGATTTTATTCAAAAAGTTAGAGTAAGGAAATAAAAATGTTTACACTTATAGAATTTTTTTTAATATTTTTCGCTTTAGTCAGTTGGTGTATTTATTCGATATTTGTTTTGTTTAATTTAAGAAAAACTTTAACTGTATTTTTATATTGTGGATTATTTTTTCATTTTGCTTGGATTGTTTACAGAACAGTCTTAGTTACTCATGCTCCGTTTTCAAATGCTTATGAATCTATTTTATTTTTTAGTTTTTTGTATTTTTTGAAAATAAGTTTCTCAAAGTATTGGACTCAGAAAAGAAAAGCAATTTTAATACTGCCTGCAGAAATTTTATTGATAATAGGTTTACTTTTACCAGAAACTATGAAAATCCCTAATTTTCTAGTCCCCGCTTTGCAATCTTTTTGGATGTTTATTCATGTTCCTTCTTTTTTTATTGGTTATACATCGCTTACTTATCTTTTTGTTTTGTGCTTACTTGAATTCTTTTTAAAAAAAGATTTTAGTTTAATTATAAAAAGTGAATTAAAACAAAGTTTTTTTTTTATTACACTTGGTATAATTACAGGGGGGTTTTGGGCAGACCAATGTTGGGCATCTTTTTGGAATTGGGACCCAAAAGAAATATGGGCTTTAGTAACATTTATTTTGCTTACCGCAGCATTTCATTGTGAATCAAAAAAAATCAAATATATATTTATATATTTATCATTTTTTGCTATGCTTTTTACATATTTTGGAGTTATGTTTTTATTATCTGGTTTACATTCTTATAAATAGAGGTGTTAATGAAAATATTAAAACAAATTTTTGACTTTTTTAGAAGGTTCTTTTTAATAATTATTAAATCTTTTTCTAAATTCCACGAAGACCAAGGTTTTTTGGTATCAAGTGCTTTAGCTTATAAAACAATATTTGCTATAATACCTGTTTTTGCTGTATTTATTGGTATTTTTTCTGCTTTTCCTTCTTTTATTCAATATAAAGAAAGATTTTTTGACTTTTTATTGCATTATATGATTCCTACTTCTGTAAATGATGCAATTATATGGATAAATACATTTCTCAAAAATACAAAAACGATTGGTACAATTGGAACAATTGCTTTAATTTATGTTTCATTAGATTTATTTATTACCTTGGATAATCAGGTAAATAGAATTTGGACTTCAAATATGAGTCGTTCTATTTTACATAAAATATTAATTTATTGGGCTTTGTTATCAGTAACACCTATTTTACTTGTAGGATATTTTTATTATTCTGGTGTGCTTCATACAATTTTAACACCTTTTAGTCAGCTTGGTTTTTTGCAGGAATATTTTTATATTGGTATTTCATTTGTTTTATTAGAGGCGTTTTTCTTTTTTTTATTTTATGTTATTCCAAATACAAAAGTTAATATTATAAAAGCGTTTATTATTTCTTCTGTTGTCTCTGTAATATGGACTTTGCTTAGATATTTTTTTACTTATTATACAAAGATTTTTGTTACAAATTGGGTAATTTATGGCTCTATTGCTGCTATTTTATTCTTTATGATGTGGATATACCTAAATTGGATTATTCTTTTACTGGGAATGGAATTTTTATATGTTTGGCAAAGCAAATATTATCTTGGAATATTCAACAATGTTAAAGACTTTTATTTGTTTGATATTTGTCTTATTATTTTAATTTTAAAAGAATTTCATAAAGATTTTAAGGGAAAAGGACATGGACTTTCAGCAAGTGATATTTCGGCGAATTTGAGTTATAATAGAAAAAATACAGAAGAAATTTTACTTTTACTTGAAAAGGAAGAGCTACTTGTTACTAAATTAAAGGGTGATAAAAAATTTTATATAACAAAAGATATTAGTAATATGAAACTTTCTGAAATAGAAAAAGTTATAAATAACAAATTTTTTTATAAAAATTTTAGTAATTCTTCAGACTTTCAAAGCTTATATGATAAAATTTCAAAACTGTATTATCAAAAAAAGGATGAGTTTTATCTTGGTAAAATTTTGTATTAGGAAAACTTATGTATTATCCAAATTGTCCTTTTTGTAAAGGAACATTTACTGAAATAGCAAAGATTATTACAGAAAGTGATGATGGGATAAAAACATATCATCATAGATGGTTTCAATGTAAAAAATGCAAAAAAAAATATTATTCTTTAGCTACTGAATATGTGTTTGACGACTCGCTTGACTATTATATGTATGAAGTAGAAGAAAATATTTGGACTGAGCATGTTAAATTGATAAAAAAATGTAAACAAAAAAATAATCCTTTGTGTAATTGCGATTCACATAAATTAGCAAAAAATGTTGGATATGAAAATTTTATATGCACCGACTATACTCTTAGGTCAGAAGAATGATTTTTATACAATAAAATATTATGTACCTTTTAGAATTTTATAAAATAGGATAACGGTTTGCAAGTTGCCGAAGTTAGTCATGTTAACTTATAAAACTATATTTTTGAAAAATAAATCAACTATAATTTACAAAATCTGTGGCTAATTTGGATGGATGTGGTAATCCGCCGGAATCGGTAACTTGCTGTTGTCGGATGTGTTCGGATATTTTTTTCAAAAATTTTAACTTATATTAACTATTTTTAAAATTATTAGATTTTTTTAAAACTATTATTATTATTTTTGTAATAATCCAATACAAATTGACAATATTTTTCAATTTTAAAATCTTTTGAATATTTTTCATACCATATTCTTTCAAGATATAAATAATTTTCCTCAGATAAATTAAAACCATAATTTATTAATTCTTTCTTGTGATTAACATGATTTTCGTAATAAATATCTAACTTATCATATATATTTAATTTTTTTATTAAATCGTCAATTAATATTCGTACTACAACTTCATCAACAAAATCGGTTTCATCTTCCTTTAATTCATGTATCCATCTTGCAGATTTTGTTATAAAAGCATGCCCTGTTTCATGTAAAAATATATAAAATAATTGTTTTCTACCAATAACATAATCATTATCATCTATAGTCAAGTTTAAAATTTTTTCCATTGATTCTAATAAAACATATAAATCATCAAGAGGAGAAAATATTTTTTTTGTTATATATTTATTTTTTCTCATAAATTATTCAATTTTACACCCGAACATTTCTGATAATATGAAGAACACGAAGAAATTCTAATAAAAAATGCTATATTTTAACTTAATTTTAGCTTTCTAATGGAATGCTAATTTAAACTTGCATTATCTCCGTGTTCTAACTAGTTAATCTTAAAATTATTTAAAAAAGAGACTATTTATACTCACAAACATAAGCTGTATCTTCTTCTACTTTTAGGTGAAATTTTTTCTTTGCTTCAATTGTAAAACTTTGGTTTTTATGAAATGTTTGCCATTCATCAGAATCTGGTAATTTTACAATCAATTTTCCTGAAACAATAGTCATTATTTCTTTTGTTGATGTTCCAAACTCATATTCTCCTTTTTGCATAACGCCAACTGTTGCAGTTTCACCTTCTGCATTAAAAGCAATTGATTTAACTTTGCCATCAAAATATTCGTTTACTTTTAACATTATATTCTCCTATAAAATTATTTTTTATGCAATAAATTTTATTACATATTATTTAAAAGAAACACTATTCTTTTTTATTTCAGATAATCCTTTATTAGATAATCTTATGGTAGGATATTTACCATCTTTAATTTGTATTATATCATTTTTTAATAGAATATTCAACTCACTTTCGATTTCATTTAGATTGTAGGATTTTAAGTTTCCGCATTCATCAAACTCCCTATATTTTGGCTCTAAATCATAACTTCCTTTTAAAATTTTAATTAGTTTAAGTTTACCAACTTTACCAGAATGTTTAAGAGCAAAAAAAATTATTTCTTTTTGAATTTCATTAAATGTTACTATATTAATATTTTTATAAGTTCCCCTACAAATATCGCATTTTCCACAATTATCTTCTTTAAATTCTTCACCAAAATAATTTAGCAAATATTTTCTTCTGCAAGTACAAAGATTACCATATTGAATTACAGCGTCAAGTTTTGCTTGATCTATCTCTTTTTTATGAGTCAATTTTTGATTATACTCTTTTTCTTCTGTTGGTGGAATATTATCTTTTAATATTTTAATTGTTTTGCCAGATTTTATAATATTATATTCGATTATTTTTTTTTCTGAAAGTTCAAGCAATTTTTCTTTTAGAATACGTTCTGGTAGATCAAATCTTTTTGCAAGTTGTTTTGTTGAAATATTTAGAGTTGAACTATCATAATCTTTTAAAACTTTGAGTTCATCCAAAAAATTTATGTCATCTTCTGTTTTAGGTTTTGTTTTTCTTAAATTAATTTCAATTTTTTCTTCTGCTATAAACTCAAAATCAATACAATTAATAAAATGTAGTTGTTTTAAAATAGCATCAATTTTAAAATTACTCAGTTTTGAACTAGTAAGTAAAGAGTAGTCATCAATATATAAATTATCATTTTTAGAATATTTTTTTATATTCACTAAAACCTCTAATAAAGATTCAAAACTTGGATTTTTTGCTTCAATAAAAAATTTTTGTATATAAATATCTCTATCATATTCTAAAAGTAAACAATAACTTATTTTGCCATCCCTTCCAGCTCTTCCTGTTTCCTGATAATATGCTTCAATAGTGCCGGGTATAGAATAATGCACTACAAATCTAATATCGAGTTTGTTGACACCCATACCAAAAGCATTAGTTGCAATTAAAACATCTATTTTATTAGCCAAAAAATCATCTTGCATTTTTTTTCTTATCTGTGGCGGAAGACTGCCATGATACAAACCTACTTTTCTATTAAGATTTGATTTTAGAACATTAAAAAGTGATTCTGCTGTTTTTATAGAAGAAGTGTAGACAATTCCAGCTCCTGATATTTTGTTGATAAATTCAATCAAAGCTTTATTTTTTTCTTCTTCGGATATATGATTTTGAACACCATAAATAAGGTTGTCCCTATTGAATCCACTAACGAAAATATTTGGAGTTTTCATATCTAAGGCTTTTATTATGTCATCTCTAACTTCTTTAGTTGCTGTTGCAGTTAGAGCAAGGACTATTGGGTCACCAAGTTCTTTTATTATTGTTGAGAGCCTTCTGTATTCTGGTCTAAAATCATGCCCCCATTCAGAAATACAATGAGCCTCATCAATAGCAAAAATTGATATATCAATTGCTGAAATCCATTCCAAAAAATTACTACTTCTAAATCGTTCTGGTGTCAAATACAAAACTTTAATTTGTTTATTTTCAACCATTGACATAACATCTCTTTGTTGTTGGAATGTTATTGTTGAATTTAGCATCTCTGCAGGGTAATTTATAGAATATAAAAAATCAATTTGATCTTTCATAAGTGAAATCAAAGGCGAAATTACAATCGTCAATCCTTCAAAACATAAAGCAGGTATTTGATAACATAAACTTTTACCGCCGCCAGTAGGCATTATGCCAAGAGTGTTTTTTTTTTGTAAAACAGAGTCAATTATGAGTTCTTGCCCTTTTCTAAATTCTTTATAACCAAAGTATTTTTGTAAATAATTTTTTGCTATTTCTATCATCTTTTTTATTTAATTTTCATCCTATAATAGAGATATAACACGGATTATATAGAAATGTTTTGAGTTAGTCAGAAATCACAAATATTAATATAAAGTAATATTCAATTTTAATCTGTGGCTTATACTCGCTTACGGGTGAATCCGTAACAATCTGATTAATCTGTGTTATAAATACTGTAATTATTTTAATTTTTCTATTTCACTAATTGATAAACCTGTAACTTTTGAAATAATTACTATATTTATTCCTTCATTTAGTAAATTCTTTGGTTTCAATTTTATCTTCAATTTTGCCTTTTGTTATTAATTTTTCACCTAAAATTGGCATAGCATCCTCCTCTGATTCTTCATAATCTGAATTTATTATTAAAAATTGCTTTTGTCAAACATTTTATTTAGGCAAATTATCTATACTGAAATGTTTCAGGTTTGTCAAAAATCACAAAATTGCATAACTACTATAATATTAAGTAATTATACGATTTTAATCTGTATAATCTGAGAAAATCTGTGTCAATTTGTGTTTTATAATCTGTGCTAATCCGTGTTATAAAATTCACCAATTACTATATTTGTAAAATTAGTTGTACTTATAGTAATATTATCTTTTGTTAATATACTTTTATCAATTTTAGTTTTTATACCAAAACTTATATTTAATAGCCAGACACCTTTCTCTCCTGAGATTTTTTCTGTGATATATTTTTTTTCTTGATCTACATAGCTCAACTTCAAACTTTTTGTTTTTAGAGTTCCTTGTTTTATAGAAATCGAAGAAATATATAGAATAGAAAAAATTTTATCCACTAAAAT
>MIAN01000033.1:0-5714 GCA_001829125.1 Spirochaetes bacterium GWB1_27_13
ATGTGAGAGCAAGTTTAAGTATATGTTTTGAAGACCTCTTTCCAGAATTAAATAGAAAAAAAGTTTTGGAAGGTGCAAATTTAATGATAAATATGACTAATGATAGCTGGTTTGGTAATGGGTTGGGACCGCTACATCATTCTATAATAGCAAGACTTAGAGGAATAGAAAACAGAAGGTCGCTTTATAGATGTACAGCCACTGGATTTACAACTGCCTCTGATTTTACAGGTAAAATTGTCGCAAAAGGAAATATGGCGACTGCTGAGGTTATAAAAGCAAGACTTCCACTGAATGAAAAACGAACAATCTATTCTTATATCGGTGAATTGTTTTCTTATCTATGTATAATAATCGTAGGATTAATTTTACTTGTGATAATAAGAGAGCATTTTATTAATTTTAGAATAAGAAAAGTAAAAAAACATTTTGGGCATAAAAAGATAAAAGAAAAAGATTTGAAGAAGTATATATATTAATAAATGAAGAAAATTTAATAGACCAGAGAGTGTTATAAAAAGAGTTTCCAAATGTAATTCAACATTAGCGTTATATATAACTTTTATCCTACCAGAACACAAAGGAAAAAATATTTTTTATTTTTTCCTTACTCCGTGTTTCTGTGAACTCCATGAAAAACTTACTAATACTATTTATGCAAATAATTAAAATTGTACCCCTTCCATAAAAATATTTTAGAAAAAAATTTACTTTTTTAATTAAAATTTGTATATATACTCCAATTATATGAAAAAAAAATATTTTATCTTATTTCTCCTTTTAAATTTATTTTACATTTACTCATTAGATTATAATACAAAAATTGTAGTTTTTTGTTATCATAGATTTGGTTTTAAAAATCACCCTTTTTCAGTGTTAGAAAATGTATTGAAAGAACATATAAATCTTGCAAGAAAAAATGGATTTTCTATTATTTCAGAAAAAGACCTTTTTGATTTTTATTATAATGAAAAAAGTTTAAAACCAAAGTGTTTTTTAATTACTGTTGATGATTGTTATATTGATTCTTATAAAATACTTTTTTCTGTTTTAAAGGAAGAAAAAATAAGCGGTTTGTATTTTCTAAATACTAATACTGTTGATAAAAAAAAATATATTTCATGGGAAAATATCAAAGAAATGAAAAAAGAAGAAATCTTTTTTGGTTCACATTCTAAAAGTCATTTTAATTATTATAAACTAAGAAAAGATAAAGATTTTGAAAGTTTATTAGAAAGTGAAATTAAAAACTCTTTTGATATAATTAATAAAAATATAAAAGATACAATACTTTCTTATGCTCATCCTTATGGAATTTATAATCCAACAGTTATGGATGATATAAAGAATAGTGATTATAAACTTGTCTTTACTACAACAAAAGCACCAAATATCTATGAGACAGACCCTCTATATTTAAATAGATATGTTATAACAAAATATGACACAACAGCAGATATAGAAGAATTTTTGGATTATGAGCTTCTTCCCATTAAAAAAACTATTCCAGAAAATGGAGATTTTTTAAAAAGAGATAAAAAAATCTACTTTATTTTTAGTAATACAAAGGAAATAGCAAGATTTAGAAATTTCAATTTTGAAATAGATAACAAAAAGTATGAAGCAAACGTATATAAAAATACTGTATGGTTTGATTGTAGAAAAATTAAAAGGAAGAGTTTTGATATTTCTTTAAAATGTACTGATAAATTTAATAATAAATATATTTATTCTATTCTTATTAATATTTAAGTTCTATACTTTAAAACTCAAAATTTAAATTTAATATTAATTTTATTATTATAACTATAAATAAAATATTCTTTATATATAATAAACATATATAACTTATTTTATATAAATAAAATAACATAATTATTACTTTAAATTTATCTGACAATTTGGATAATTATTGATTTATACCTATAATTAATAAATTTCTTACTCAACAAATAGCTTAACCCATTTATTACAAATAAGTTATAAAAATTATTTTTGATAATTTAAAAAATATCTGTTATATATAAATAATTTTTCTTCCTAATTTTTTTATTTTTTTATTGATTTTATTAAGATATAATTATATTATAACGATATAGTAAAATAGAATTTAAGGAGGATGTAATGATCAATCAAATAAAAATTATTACTCTATTTGTTTTTATCTTTTCTTGTGGGCTATTATTTTCAGAAGACACTAAAAAAGAGCCAGAGGATAAATATACTACAATGAATATTATGTTGACAAAAATTGTAGATACCTCAAAAGGTGTTATTATAGAATATTTCGCAGGTGATCAACTAACATACACATATCTCCCTGATGATTTTTTCAAAAGTGGTATGGCTGTTAGAGTATGGGAAGATGATAGAAATATTTCACCACAAGCAAATGTTGTTTTTAAAAATTTAAAACCTTTTAAAGTTAAACTTTATATCCCAAGAAATGCTTCAAGCTTGATTTACAGATATAAAGAATTTTTAACAGATGAAGAAAAAGATAAATTTAAAGTAACAGATTTAGAGTTCAAGTTTTAATTATGATAGATTTAGAATGTTTTAAAAAGATCATCTTGTTGCAGTAATTATTATAAAAGCGATATTTGCGAATATCGCTTTTAGTGTAATAAAACATTTTTAGTCAGCTCTCTTTTTACTAAATCACAAATTAGAATATTAATTCATTAATTATTTAGAAACTGCTTTTAAATTTTTTATTGAGTATATTTTACAATATATACTTTAATTCTTTTCTCGAGAGCAGATTTTTTTATACAGCATAAATATTTTAATTATTCTATTGAAATTTTTATTTTTTTAAATTAAAATTATTAAAATAGAATAACTTTAAGGAAATAAATTGAATATTCTTTCTTTATTTGCTTTCTTTGCATCCATTACTTATTTATATGTCGGTATTTATTCATTAAAGAAAAATTTAAAAGAAAATATAAATATAGTTTTCTTTTTTCTTTCTTTGAGTCTTGCAGTGTGGGCTCTTGGGATGACTTTTTTTTATTCAGCAAAGTCAAAAGAAGAATGTTTGTTATTGACTAAATATTTTAAGATAGGTTTGTATTTATATCCTGCGTTCTTGCTTCATTTTTTCTTATTACTAACAAAAAACAAAAATAAAATCATAAAATTTTTAATTTATATTCCACAGATTGTTTTTTATATCAAAAGTTCTATTATTACAACAATTGCAATAAAAGATTTTGTTTATCTTAATAATCAATGGCATGTGATTTATGATAAAGAATCTTTATGGTACTATGCTTTTTTTGGATTTATGATTTTATATCACATATTGAGTTTTTTATTGCTTTTGAAATGGTTTATTTTAACAAAAACAAAAAGAGAAAAAAAACAAGCATTGATAATTATGATATCTTTTCTGATAATGTTAATTTTAGGTATTATTTTTGGAGTAATTTTTCCTTTTCTTGAATTAATGCTTGTTCCACATATTGCACCAATTATAATATCAATCTGGGTTTTTGGAATATGGTTTTCTATAATAAATTATAATTTGTTTGAGTCAAATCAGTCACTAATTTCAAACTATATAATAACAAATTCTGCAGACTTAATTATAATTGCTAACTCAGATGGGTATATAACAAAAGCAAATAATAAAGTAAAAGACTTACTTAGATTTTCTGATAAAGACTTGGAAGGCAAACTTTTTAGTTCTATTATTGAAGAAAATGAATTTGAACTTATAAAGAATAATGTTGGTAATCCAAAAACCGATTATTTTTCTATAAAAAACTATGAAATATTCTATAAAACAAAGAATAATGATAAAATTCCAATAAATATAACTGTAAATACAATAAAAGATAAGTTTGATGATAGAATAGGATATATAATAATAGGAAATGATATAACTGCTTCAAAACAATTGATAGAAGAAATTAGGGGAAGACGAGAAATTCAAGAAAATTTATTGGAAAGTGAAAGTAGATATAAAACTCTTGTTGAAAATATTCCAGACACCGTAATAGTGCATATTAACGGAGAAATAATTTATATAAATCAAGCAGGTGTTGAGTTATTAGGACTTAAAAATACAGATGAGATAATAGGCTCTCCTTTATCTAAGTTTATTCATCCAGATTATATAGAAATTGTAAATCAAAGAATAGAAAAAATGAATGATGAAGGTAAAAGTGTCGCTGTACTTGAGGAAAAATTTATTAGACTTGATGGTGGAGTCATTGATGTAGAAACTGCACCTATGCCATTTATCTATTATGGAAAGCAAGCTATACTTGTTGTAATTAGAGACATAACAGAAAGAAAAAAAATGGAAGAAAAACTGATCAATGCTGCTAAACTCGACTCATTAAGTATTATAGCAGGAACTATTGCTCATGATTTTAATAATATATTAACAGCAATTGTCGGAAATATTTCAGTTGCAAAGCTTTATACAAAAGAAAATAGTGAGTTAAATAACATTTTGATTGATGCAGAAAAATATTCTATGAAAGCAAAGAATTTAACTACTCAACTTTTAACTTTTACAAAAGAAGGAACTCCTGTAAAAAAAATTATTTCTATCAAAGATTTAATAATTGAAAACACTTTATTTGTATTAAGAGGGTCTAATATTACTTCTTTATTCTTTATAAAAGAAGATTTATGGCCAGTCGAAGTTGATGAGGTTCAAATTTCTCAAGTTATAACAAATGTAGTAATAAATGCAAGGCAGGCTATGCTAAAAGGCGGCTCTCTTGAGATAAATGGAGAAAATTTTATAATAACTAAAGATAATAATAATTTACCTCTGTCAGAAGGGCGATATGTAAAAGTTTCTTTTAAAGATACTGGGATTGGAATATCTGAGGAAAATTTAGCAAAAATATTTGATCCATATTTTACAACAAAAGAAAAAGGCTCTGGTTTGGGACTTGCTTCGACTTTTTCCATAATTAAGAAACATCAAGGTTATATAGAGGTAAAATCAAAATTAAATCAAGGTGCTTGTTTTATATTTTATCTTCCTGCTACAAATAAAAAGATAGAAGAAAAAAATCAAACTAGTATAAATATTCCACATTCATTTAATGCAAAAATCTTATTTATGGATGACGAACAAGTTATTTCTGAATTAGTTCAAAAAGCTCTTACAAAATATGGTTTTGAGGTTGAAACAGTTGAAAATGGAAATGATGCTATAACAAAATATCAAGAAAATATTTTGTCTCAAAGACCTTATGATCTTGTAATCCTTGACCTTAGTATATGCGAAGGACTTGGCGGTAAAGAAACAATAAAAGAATTAATAAAAATAAACCCAGAAATAAAAGCAATTCTTTCGAGTGGATATTCTTATGAATCTCTTGTTTCTATTACTAAAGAATATGGTTTTAAAGATTATATTATGAAACCATATAAAATAGATGATTTAATAAAAATTATAATAAAAAATCTTAGTGAATGAGAAATATCAAGAATATCGCCGTTCTATGCTGTAAATTCTTTGAAAAGATATTTTCCTCCCACAATTTTTTATGTAAAATTATACCAACTATTAACCATTTTTAGCGATACATATTAATTTTTTTTAATACTAAGGATACGAAGATTT
The DNA here is from genome assembly GCA_001829125.1 of Spirochaetes bacterium GWB1_27_13. Lineage (GTDB taxonomy): Bacteria > Spirochaetota > GWE2-31-10 > GWE2-31-10 > MWDO01 > GWC1-27-15. Next base: position 5,600 of record MIAN01000033.1, read on the forward strand.
GGAAAAAATTTCAATAAAAATAGATGATTTTTTAATTTATTGGAGTTTTTTATCAAAATTCTCTTTTTTATTATATTTTGTTCGTAGTTTTAACTAATCTTTGAAGCGATATTAT
>MIAN01000033.1:5732-7494 GCA_001829125.1 Spirochaetes bacterium GWB1_27_13
GCGATATTATTCTGATTGCACTTTTAAAAACGATTGGGTATATAATAATTAATTTCAGTATAATTATACAAAAAAATTAAAAATGTTAAAAAATTGTTTTTTTTATTATATTTTTATTCTATAATATATATAGAGATTTTCTTTTTTAGATATAGGAAAAAGCAATATGTACTTAAATTCTTTTTTGAAAACTTCAACAACTAATTTACAAACTCGGTATATTCACACTGACAATTTTTATACCTATTTTACTGTTTCTGATTTTAATGATTATTTTGATGGATTGTGGTCTGGTGGGTTTAAAATTTTTAGTAAAATAATGCCTGTTGAAAATTCAAAAATAGACAATAAAACTAATTCTCCAATATCAACAGAGATTAATTTTTATGGAAGAAACTCATTAAGATTTTTTTTATTTAAAAAGTCAGAAGGTTTTTTGATAGAATTTTTAGATAGAGGAATTCTTCCCATTAGAAATAAAGACAATGATTTATACTTAAAAATAGACACCCCTTTTAATGTTTTAGAAAATTCTACTAATAAAATTATTATTGAATATACAAAGCCAGTAAGAGAAGGGTTTGGTTTTCCTAAATTTTATGTTGCATTAGTACCAACAGGACAATATTCTATTACAAAATCAAAAGCCAGTGAAGATTCGCTTTCTATTAGAGTATCGGATGTTGAAAATAAGAAAAAAGAATGTAAAATTTTAGTTTTATATGATTCTGATTATCATAGATTAAAAAAATATATCGAACACGCAGACAATAAAGTTGATATGTTAAAAAAACAACACATTAAAAATTGTTTGCTTCCTTTTAGATATTCAAATTTTGTAACATCAAACAATGTTTTTAACAAAGGAATGATGCTAAATTTTTTATCAGCATATTCTTTTGTTATGCACAAAAAAAACAAAATGGGAATATGGGCAGGATTTCAATGGTTTGATAATAATTGGGGCAGAGATACTTTTATCTCTCTTTCTGGAATAAGTTTGGTTTCTGGTAGATATGAAGAGGCTCTAAGGATTATTGAGACTTTTGCAGAATTTCAATGCCTTGATAAAACTTCAAAAGACTATGGTAAAATCCCAAATGTAATCTGGGGAGACAATAATATTCTTTATAATACAGCAGATGCGACACCCCTTTTTGTAAGAGAAATATACGAATATTTTTTATATACTGGTGATTTCAATTTTATAATTTCGTGGTGGAATACTATAAAACTTATAATAGAAAATTGTTATATTGCTAAAAAGGATCAAAATAATTTTGTTACACATGAGGATTCTTTTGATTGGATGGATGCAAAAAAAGATGGAAAATATCCTTTTTCACCAAGAGGAGATAAGGCAGTAGAAATACAAGTTTTATGGTATGTAGCCTTATATAGTGCTGCAAATATAGCAAAAGAGATAGAAAAATATGGTGATATTAACAAAATGCCTCTTCCTGATACTCTCAAAATTAGTGAATTAAAAAAGGATGTGAAAAAATACATTAGCGAAGCAGAAAAACTAAAAGACTCATTCGATAAATTTTTTGTTACAGAAGAAAACCCTTATATTTATGATCACTTAGATTTTGATTATAAACCAGATTTAGAAATTAGACCAAATGTATTAGTTGCAATATATTATCAAAATCTTATAGATATTCCACCTTTGTTTGATAAAAAACTTGTAATAAAACTAACAAAATTTATTATGCCAAAACTTGTTTTTAAACATGGGGTTGCCTCACTTGATAAAAAT
>MIAN01000034.1:0-8204 GCA_001829125.1 Spirochaetes bacterium GWB1_27_13
TCAAACGATAAATCAATCAAATCAAAAGCTGAAAGATGTATTAAAGAAAATCCTTACAAAATTGATTTTAATAAAATATTTTAGATCTTTTTTTCTCTTTCTTTTCTGCTTCTCTTTTCTTTTTGACAAAAGAGAAAGAAAAGATAATGGAGATAAATATTAACAAAAAGATTATGATCTCAAAAAATGCTCTTACTTTTCTTATTTAAAATCTCTAAAAATTTTAATTCAATATTCAGGTTTATAATTAAATGAATCAGATATATAGGAATAAATAAAAAAAGATGCAATTTTTATTATATACTGAAATGTTTAAGGTTTGTCTTAAATTTAATGATAATTTTTTTTCTAAGTCCTTTTAAACAAACAAGTTGTAAAAAAACATTTTAGGTATATGATGACAATCTGCACGATTATCATTATAATAAGATAAGCATTATTTTTTCAAAATTTTAGAAGTGTGTTACATTACATAGATTAAATTTTATTATAACTAACTGATGTAATTTGTTTAATCTTTGTTATATGAAGTTTAAATACTTGGAAAAATATTTTTCCATAAAGATTTATTTTAAGTAGTTATCTCTTCGCCAATCTTATCTCCGTTCTTTCTTTTTTCTTATTTGAAAAAAGAAAGATGCAAAGAAAGAAAACATATTACATTACTTTTTGAAAAAAGTAACCAAAAATATCAATTTCTTACAATGTTACCATCTGCATCAACAATCCAGATTTTCTTAATACCTTTTTCAATTACAAGACAAAGATTTTTATCTTTTTTTGAATTAAAAGAATTAAACTCATCTTTGAAATCAATTGCAATGTCGTATCTACCTTCGGAAAGAGTGATTTCTTCGTAACTTTCGCCATAACCAATACTTAAGTTTTTACCAGTTGGATAAAATTCTCCCTCTGGAGCAATCCACACAAACTCGATAGTTTTCTTTGAATAATTTGTTATAGAGAAACTACCTTCGTTTGAACTTTTAAATACTGATTTACAAGAAAAAGCCAAAAGAAATAAAACTAATAAACAAAATAAATATTTTTTCATAACCTTTACCATTAAAAAATTGTTTTACATTTAAAATAACCAGAAGGTTTTTATAAAAAGACCTTCTGGTATATATTATAATCTCTTTTTTCAAAAAAACAATAATTTTAATAAAGTTTTTTTGTTTTCATAATCTTTTTTCTTCTTTTTCTTTCCATCTTCTTCAATTTTTCATGTTTTTGTGAAGCTGGCTTTGCATAGTATCTTCTTTTCTTGACTTCGAGTAGAATTCCTTCTCTATCAACCATTTTTTTAAATCTTTTGATAGCTTTTTCTACATTTTCATCACTAAATACCGCTATTTCTGCCATTATTCCTCACCTGCCCTTCTACATTGGATTTTTTTAAATTTATTTATCCCTAAAAATAATTCTACCTTTTGTTAAATCATAAGGTGAAACTTCAACTACAACTTGATCTCCTGGTACAATTCTAATATAATATTTTCTCATTTTACCAGAAAGTTGAGCTAAAATCTCATGTCCATTTTCAGTTTTTACTTTAAACATTGCATTTGGTAATGCTTGTGTTACAACACCGGTAATTTCAATTGGTTCTTCTTTTGCCATAAATATCCTTTATATTAAAATATATTACTTTTTCTTACCAGTTAATTTCTTCAATTTACTTTTTGACAAAGTAATTGTTTCATTTGATGCAGTTGTTTGTTCTTCATTTTCGTCTTTAGCATCTTCTTCTTTTTGTTCTATTTCTTCTCTTTTCTTTTCTTTAAGAATTTTTGCTTTTTCTTTTTTGCTAAATAAATTTTCCCATATATCAACAACAGGACCTGCTATAAAGATAGAAGAATAAGTACCAAAAAGAATACCAACAGTTAAAGTAAATGCGAATGAAAAAATCTTAGGTCCACCCCATATTAACAATGCTATAACTGCAAGTTGTGTTGAAAAAGAAGTAACAATAGTTCTATTTAAAGTCTGGTTTAAAGAAGTATTAAATATTTGTTTTGATGTAAAATCCTTCATTATGCCAAAATTTTCTCTTATTCTATCATAAACAACTATTGTATCGTTTATAGAATAACCAATAATAGTCAATACAGCAGCAATTGTGTACATATCAAGTTCGAGCCTAAAAAATGCTATAAATCCAAGCATAATTGAAGTATCATGGATTAACGCTAAAATAGCACCAATTGCAAACTGGATTTTAAATCTAATCGTAATATAAACAAGCATTACAGTCAAAACAAATATTACAAGGAAAATCGCTTGTAATCTAAGTCCAGCCGAATACACTGGAGATATTACACTTTCACTATCTTTAACAACACTATTTAAAACTCTTTGTGTATCTGTTTTTTTATCAACTATTTCTCCGTTTATAAATTCAGTTGGATATAAAGAATTTGCTTTTTTTAATTCTTCAGCTTGAAGAACATACTCATTTCCTACTTGTGTTTTTATTAAAGAATAAAGATTTTGAATTTTTGCTTCAAGAAATTTTGCAGCAGTAATATCTTTTTCTTTAATTTCTTTTTGTTCTTTTTCTGTTATTGTTGCTTTAATTAAATAAGATACAGCTTTACCAATTCGTTTTTCTTCTGGAACTATAATTTGTTGAACTTCATTACCTAGTCCAGCTTGTTCTGTCAATTTTCTTATATCATTTTGATTTATATCATAATAAACTGTAACTTGATGAACAACACCACCCTGAAAATCTATACCAAGATTAAATCCTTTTGGCGTTAATGGTCCTAAATTAAGATTTTTTGGACCTAAAATAAACCAAAAACCTAACAGTATAACTGTTAATGAAAAAATAAAAGCTGGGAATCTAAGTTTTATAAAATTTATATTAGTTTTCATTTATTATTTCCCCCTTAATAAATTCAATACCCTAAGGGTCTTAAAATCTGTATTAGCAATTAAATAATCAAACATAAGTCTTGACATAAATAAACCTGTAAATAATGTTGAAACTATACCAAGACACAATGTTACAGCAAAACCCTTAATAGGTCCTGTCCCAAATAACGAAAGCCCAATACCAGCTGCGAATGTCGTTAAGTTAGCATCAAGGATTGTCCAAAAAGCTTTATCAAAACCAAGATGTACAGCAGTTTTAAATGTCTTACCTGCTCTAAACTCTTCTTTTATTCTTTCGTATATAATTACATTGGCGTCAACTGCCATACCAATAGTAAGAACAATACCAGCAAGACCTGGTAAAGTTAGCGTACCTTTAAATAATGCCATACCAGCAAGTAATAACAACACATTTAACATTACTGCTATATCAGCGAATACCCCACCAAGACTATACCATATAATCATAAAACCTAAAACAAAAAAACTTCCAATTAAACAAGCAAATAAACCCATTCTAATTGTATCTTGTCCAAGGCTTGCACCAACTGTATTTTCTTCTGATATTTCTAATGGAGCTGACATACTACCTGATTTTAAAATCAATGCTAAAGTTCTTAACTCTTCAAGTGGAGAATCACCTAAAGTAATTTGACTTCTTCCTCCAGTTATTTTATCTCTAACTACTGGATATTGAAGTATAACATTATCAAGAATAATAGCAATTTGTTTACCTACATTGTCCCCTGTCACTTTTGCCCATTTTTTTGCATCTTCATCGCCAAGTTCAAAGTTGACTACATGTTGTCCAAGGTCTCCCACAGAAACAGTAGCAGAAAGAATTTGCATATTATCACCAAGTAAAGATTCTTTTTCAACAACAAGAAATTCTTTTTTATCTGACTCTTTACCCCATTTATCTTTGTTTGAAATTGGTAATACTTCAGTATCTGGTGGTAATTTTGCTTGAACTTCTGCTAAAAGAATTCCTTTTGCATCAAAAATTGATTTGCTTTGTGATTCATATTCTCTTTTTAATTTAGCAAGCATATCAGAACCATCTTTTGATACAAGTTTAAATTCAAGAACACCAACAGTTTCGATGATTTGTCTTAATTCTGTAACTTCTTTTACACCAGGAAGGTTTATAACTATTTTTTCTTGATCTCTTAATTTTTGAATACTTGTTTCAGAAATACCATACTTGTTAATTCTGTTTTCAATTTTAAGTACAGCACTGTCAATCATTGCTTCTCTATCTTCTTTTGTAATACCTTTTGGATATTTCTTTTTCATATTAGGATGGTTAAAATTTACTGTAACAACAGCATAAGCACCACCTTGTAAATCAAGACCAAGTTTAATTATACTTTCTTTAACTTTTCTTTTATTTTCGTAATTTTTACTATAAAAATTTTCTAAAGTAATCCTAAAGAAAGAATCAACATATTTTTGTTTTCTTTTTTCAAGTAAAATTTTTTCCATCTCAGTAAAAGTGATTTTGTCTGATATTGATATTTTATCTTCTGGATTTGCTCTATTTATTTTTTTTACTTCTTTTTTGAATTCTTCTCTAATAGAATTTAACTCTTTGTCGAGTTTTTCTTCTTTTTTCAGTTTTTCCATTGCAGCATTAACTTTTTTTTCTACTTCTAATTTTAACTTATCGCCAGCAACAGAAGCTTCAAATTTATCAATATCTGAATAAAAATAATACCATCTAATGGTTGGAATTAAAAAATATAGCCCAAAAGCCAAAAAAAATAAAAATATTAATAATCTAGTTCTTTTTTTCATTTATCTTTCTCCATAATTATTCTTTTTTTTCTTCTGTAGAAGTAGAATCTTCTTTATTATCAGTTACTTTTTTTTCACCAGAACCCTTATGTCCGCCAGCAACATCAACAACCCTTGCTATTGCTGTTTTGTCATAAGTTATTTCTGCTCTATCATCAACCCTAATAGTAACAGTATCATCTTTTACATGAACAACTTTGCCATGACAACCACCGATAGTAACTACTTTGTCACCAGGTTTCACTGATTTTAATAAATTTTCCATTTCTTTCTTCTTCTTATTTTGAGGTCTTACTACAACAAAATAAAAGAATATGATAAATACAACCATAAAACCAGTCATCATTATTGTTTCGTTAAAACCACCCTTGCCCGTAGTCGTCTGACCAATCATAAAAAAAACTTCTTGCATATAAATCTATCTCCTTAGTTAAATAAAAATGTCCATTTGGGTTGTAAGAATATCATTTATACAAGTTAAAGTCAAGTTGTAAATATTTTTATTATATAGAATTTTATTATTTTATCTTAAAATTATTTATTTCATTAGAAATTTCCAAAATATTTTCTTCATTTTGTTCTTTAATCTTTTACAAACTCGTAATAAAACTCAATATTTGAATAATACATAAACCTATCCATTTATTTAATTGAACATTCTTAAAAAAAATAAATTTTATTTTTTTTGATAATAATTCTTTATTCTATTAAAAAAATTAAATTTTACTTTTACAAAATTAAAACTTATACTAAACTATTACGAAGATATAGCACGGATTTACACAGATTTTATCATATTACACAGATTCATTGGCTAAAGTTAAAATTATATTTTAACATCAACAAATAAGTGTCAATATGTTATAATTATATAAATCTTATAACAAAAAAAATAAAATGGAATTTTTGATGTCACAAGAAGAAAACAAAAAACATATTATCAATAAACTACCACTATATTTCATTTATTGCTTTATTGGGAATTTTGCAACAATTTATTTAGTAGCAATCGACATAAACCCAATCATAGCATCTTCTTTGATTTCTATAATTGTAGCCTTTTTTACCATAATAATCAAAGACGAAAATCACATGTCATGGGCTACTTTTTGTGGCTCTTTTGCAGGAATGACTACTTTTAATCTCGTTAGCCTTGGACTTTACCCATTACCATTTTCTATTAGTTTTCTAATAAATACTTTGATTTTATCTTCTATTACATCAATTTTATATAGTTTAAGTGAAATCATTTCTTTTAAAAATCCAAGATTTGCATTTGATGGTTATGGGGGAAGACTTGGAACAATTGCTTTTATTTCCGTAATATCTTTTATTATTTGTGGAAAAAACATTTTAAAAGCAGATAATTTGTATATTATACCAGATTTTAACATATTTTTCAATATTACCAACTACGATTTTCTTGCTATCCCTTCTGCTGTAATTGCAGCATTAATTTCTATGGAAATAAAAAGCACTGTTTCTTCCTTAAATGAAAACTACAAAGTTGTTACTGTTGCAACTACTGGATTAATAGGAGGAATTTTAGTCACAAAAATACCAACTTATGGATATTTTTTGGGACAAGCATGGTACACTGGTGCTTTTGTTGGAATGAGTTCTTATTTTATATTAATGTTAAAAAGGGATTTTATTATAACAGGTCTTCTTTCTGGAATTCTTTTGATATTAACAAAAAATATGTTTATAGGACTTGGCGGTAAACTTGGATTTTTGTCATTTTTTGCAGTTTTAATAATGAGAATATTCTACATTAGCTACAATAAAATCTCTCAATTTAGTGCAAAAAATCCAGAAGCTATTGTGGAATCTTTGAGAACAGGAAAGGAAGTTTCTAATCAAGCAGTAGATGATAGCTATGCGGAGAAATTAGTAGAATCTCTTATGAAAGCTCAAGAAAGTGGAGAAAAAATAAATATAATAGACGAAAATATAGCAGGAAGCTTTGTTATAGGCGAAAAAATAGATTTTGACCAATATGAAGAAGCAAAAGAGAAAAATATAATGAACCTTGAATATATGTCTCCTCCACTTCAAAAATTGGTACATTTTTTTAATAGTATAAATATAACAAATTGGATGTATTTAACATTACTTGGAGACACATATTCTGTTATGGCTTATCAAGGAATTTCAGAATTGACAGTAAGTAGAAGCAACTTTTTTAAAGACTCAAAATTTGTAAATTTACTCAATATCGAAAAAAGAATAATAGGTTTTAGCGAAAAAGGAATAAATCAGGCTATTTTTATGAGTAGATTTGAAAAAGAAGAACTTGTTGATACTGGAATGTTAATCATATTCCCAATAACAGAAAATAATGAATTACAAGGTTTTTTTATCCTATTCGACAAAAAAGATAAAGAATGCAAAAATAACCTAAAAATAATAAAAGATCACTTTAACGAAATATTGAAATAGTGAGAACTAAACTCTACCCCTTAATCTTCCATAAATAGTTATAAATTGGCTCTAATAATTTAAAGTCTCTTTTTAGTTTTTCTAATAAATCGGAAGAATAAACTGACTCTGTTATCTTAGAATTACAAACAAAAAATATTGTTTTTCTTTGATACCAGTCTTGCAAATCTGTAGTTATATTTTTATTTAATATTCTTTTGTATTTATCCCCTTCGATTGTAAAAGTATTTTGCTTTGAAAAAATGTCATAAATTTCTAAAAAATTAGAATTTTTATTTTCAATATCTAATCTCAAGTTATCCATTGTTTTACTTGTTGCGGTATAAAAACCAACTCCATGCCTATACCAATCAGTAAAAATTTCAAAAAAATAACAAGGTTCTTCTTTCCAATTATCTGACTCTCTTTTGAAAGTTATCCACATATTGGTTTTATATAAAGATTTATCCTTTGAAAATCTAACATCCTTATTTATCCTTGAAATTGTTTTATTAATCGCTGGTATTGTCACAAAATCTTTATCGATTTCTAACATCGTACCACCTAATGAAACTACTAATTCTTGTAAAGGTTTAACCAAATATTCTTTATAATCATCTTTATGTTCTTCAAACCACATTTTATTGTTGTTTTCACCCAAATTTTTAAGAAAATCAAATGTTTTAGTAGAAAAACCATTAAATTGCATAATCTATCCTTCATATAACACGAATTTACACAAATTTTATCAGATTACACTGATTAGAGTTAAAATCATATTTTTTTTATAATTTTAATTTTTAACACCAATAAATATTGATTTAATAGTAAATCAATTTAAAAAAAAGTCAAGAAAATTTTTGTTTAACTATGCTCTGGATAAATAATTCACCTTTTTTCATTGACAAATTTTTGGAGAGTAGTTATACTTGAAATAAGTATAAAAGTGTATAATACTAAGTTACAACATCTGATGAAAAATAATAATAATTGAGGGGGAGCAGCAGAATATGAAAAAAAATTATTATATATACCTCATTACTATTTTTTTAACATCTTTAACTGGTATAGTAGATATACTTACAACGTATCAATTTAGA
>MIAN01000034.1:8222-53010 GCA_001829125.1 Spirochaetes bacterium GWB1_27_13
AACATCTTTAACTGGTATAGTAGATATACTTACAACGTATCAATTTAGACTTTCTGCAATTTATATAATATCAATTTTTGTAGCGGCTTATTTTCTCAATAAATATTATAGTATATTTTTATGTTTGTTATCAATATCTTTTAGTTTATACACTATAATTTTATACCACGAGTCTTTTGAGATATTTATTTTATGGAATGCCATTATGACAATTAGCATATATTTTATTGTCGTATATCTATCAACTATTTTAAAGAAAAAAATACATACGGAAAAAGTTAATTATTCTTTAAATAAACAAAATCAACTATTAAAAAATAATATTCAAGAAAAAAATACTTTAATACACGAACTTCATCATCGAGTAAAAAATAATTTTGCTTCAATAGAGTCACTTATTAATTTAACATTAAACGCTAACTCTCCAGACCCATTAAAATCTATAAAAAATCGTTTGATTACATATAGATTATTATACGATAAACTTTGTTATTCTCCAGAAACTAATTCTATAATTTTGCTCAATGAATATTTAAATGAATTGATTAAACTGATATTTGAAAATTATCAGGAAACTAATCCATCGATTAAGTATAAAATTTATGGGGGTGATTTTGAGATTAAATCAAAAACTGCAAATACAATTGGATTAATTATTAATGAATTAACAACAAATTCTATTAAATACGCTTTTACTGATATTTCAGAAGGAAGTATTAATATTAGTTTAATAAAAAAAGAAAATATTATTACAATGATTTATTTTGACAATGGTCGAGGATTTGATCCTAATCAAATTGAATCAAATAAAAAACATCTTGGTTTGCTTTTAATTGAAAATTTAACCCAACAATTGAATGGAAATATCAAATATACTTACAATAATGGCTCTCAATATACATTTGACTTTCATATAAACTAAAAATATAATATTAAAAATTGAAATAATGTTTAATTTTTTAAACTCATTCCTAAAATGATTATCAATCCAAAAAAAACAGCAATAAAATAATGGTTATTCATAAAATATTGCTAAATATAATGATTATAATGAGATAGAGTTTTTATTTTGAGAATTTTTTTTTAAATTTTGAATACATTTGTCATAGTAAAATTGTTGATATTGATTGACAATTAACATTTTTTTGATTAGTTTATCTAATAATTTGTATCGATAAAAGAGAGTTGTAAATGGATGGAAAAAATAGAGATAATATAAAACCAGGTCTTGAGGTTGCCATAGTCCTTAAAGAAAATCAAAGAAACGGAATAATGACACCTGGTATTGTTCAGGATATATTGACTAAAAGCACATTCCACCCTCATGGAATAAAGGTACGTCTTACTAACGGTGCTATTGGTAGAGTAAAACTAATTAAACCAGGAAATTGACAAAATGATAAATATAACTGATTCCATATCAATATCTGAAAACGATCTCAGTTTTACTTTCGTTCGTTCAGGCGGTCCTGGTGGACAAAATGTAAATAAGGTCTCAACAACAGCAGAACTCAGGTTTAATATAGCCGAGTGCCAATCCATTCCTCATTTTGTAAAAAATCGTCTTATGAATATAGCAAAAAATAAAATATCAAAGGAAGGAATTCTTTTTATAAGCGGAAACGAATTTCGGACACAAGAACAGAATAAAGAAGCTGTGATAAAACGATTTGTTAATCTGGTAAAACAAGCTGCTATTCTTCCAAAAAAGCGATTTCATACTAAACCAACAAGATCGTCTGTTGAAAAACGCCTTATAGAGAAAAAGAAACTTGGTGGCAACAAAAATCAAAGAAATTATTCAATATTTGATGAATAACAAGTTTTTTTTCTTTTAAATTATCTTATTTAGATGAAAATGGGTTATCTCGTATCTTATCAAACAAATATTCTAACCCATTTAGTTTTATTTCATAAACAGTACCAAGCATTTCACCAAGTTCGCCCTCTGGGAATCCCTTTTGATGAAACCAAACAACATAAGGTTCGGGTAGATCAATTAGAAGACTTCCCTTATATTTTCCAAAAGGCATTCTATACTGGGCAAGTTTATACATGTAATCTTCATCCATATTTTAAAATCCTTAAAAGACTCATTTAGTTTTTTGTTTTACCATATTTTTTAAAAAAAATATATTGAAAAGAATTAGAAAATTGAAAATATTATTTTTTTAGACAAATTACGATTGGTAAATTTGGTATTCTAATAAACTTAAAAACTTTATTATTAAAACATAATAAAATATTATTAAAAAACAGTAAATATTTATTGAATTTCAATATATTATACTTGACTTTCAATAAATTGTATATTATATTTATAAGAAATTAAATTGGAGGATTTTAAATGAAGTATTTTGGTAAAAAATCATTGTCGTCCTTAGCAAGTGGAATTTTACATGTGTCATGGTATGTAGTGCTTATTGTATCAATTGTTGGGGTTGTGATAGGCTCCCTAGCTTTATTTTATAAGCCATTTAGTGATTGTATTACATCAGAAATTGAAAAGGGCGTTAGCAGTATGAATTATAAAGACAAAACGGATTGGGAAAACTTTAAAAACCTGCCCATTGTTTTTAAACTTATTATCATACCTTATTTTGGATCACTTGTTGTGTTACTGCTTCAAATAATTAAAAAATCACAGATTTTATTTACGAATTTCAAAAATGATATTGTGTTCGATAAAAGTAATGCTGCTATTATTTCGAATATCAGTAAACTAAATATTGGATTTTCAATATTAACTTTTAATTTTAGTTTACTGTTAGTAAGCGTATTATTGTTTATGCTATGTGAAATTTTTAAAAAAGGGTCAGTTCTTCAGGAAGAGCATGATTTTACAGTATAATAAGGACAATATATGAGTATAATTTTTAGGCTTGATAGAGTGATGGTTGATAAAAAAATATCACTTGGCGAATTGGCAAAACGGATTGATCTTACGGATTCAAATCTATCAATATTAAAAACAGGAAAAGCAAGGGCTATACGAGTTGTTACTTTAGATGCTCTTTGCAGAGAATTAGGTTGTCAACCAGGTGACTTATTGGAATACCAACCCGATGAAAAAACTTAGAAAAATAAATAAGGAGAAAAAATGAATTCAAACAAAAATGGTGAAATAAGTATTGAAAAATCATCATTATTTAATGCAAGAGTTGCAGGAATTTTTTATTTTACCTTTCTTATAACCGCTGGGTTTTCACAACTTGTTAGAAATAATTTGATAATACCTAATAATATTGCAGTAACAGTAAGTAATATTATAACCCATAATCTTCTATACCGAATAAGCTTTGTTACAGACCTTATCGGTTCAACATCTTATATTTTCTTGATATTCTTTTTATACAAGTTGTTAAAATCTGTAAACAAAAATATAGCGAAACTGATGGTTATACTTGTACTAATAGGTATTCCAATTGCAATGCTTAATCAACTTAATCAATTTGCACCTTTACTATTATTGAGTGGTGCAGATTACTTGAAAGTGTTTGATACAAATCAGATTAATTCCCTGATTATGTTATTTCTTGACTTCTACAAACATGGAGTTTATATAGCAGATATTTTTTGGGGTTCATGGCTTATCCCGTTTGGTTATCTTGTTTACAAGTCAAAATTTCTTCCGCGAATATTAGGGATATTGCTCATGGCAGGAAGTTCAGGTTTTTTGATAGAATCTTTTGTAATGACTCTTATCCCTGATTATCAAATACTAACATATCCTGGACTGGCGATTGGCACTATTGCTGAACTATCGACTATCTTCTGGCTTTTGATAAGAGGAATCAATGTATCAAAAATAGAAAAAAACTAAAATATAAATAGTGTGTGTTTCGGGATGCTAATTAAAAATAAATAAGGAGAATTAAAATGGATTCAAACAAAATGAAAGCTGTTTTTTGCGAAAAGTACGGAACGCCAGATGTTCTGAAACTCAAAGAGATTAAAAAACCAATTCCAAAGGACAATGAAGTCCTTATAAAAATCTATGCCACATCTGTATCTTCAGGAGATTGCAGAATCAGAAGATTTGATAGTCCTATGTGGGCATGGCTAATGATGAGAGCAATGTTAGGTTTTACAAAACCAAGAAATCCTATATTAGGCTCTTTTTTGGCAGGTGAAATAGAATCTGTCGGAAAAAATGTTAAAAAATTTAAAAAAGGCGATCAAGTTTATGCCAGTACAGGAATGAAGTTTGGTGCTTATGCCGAATATGTATGCTTAAATGAAAATAGTAAAATGACATTAAAACCTGTAAACGCGAGTTTTGAAGAAGCTGTTTCGATTCCTTTTGGAGGCACAACAGCATTGTATTTTCTTAGAAGAGCAGGAATAAAAAAAGGATTAAAAGTACTTATATATGGAGCTTCTGGTGCTATTGGAACTTCAGCCGTACAGATAGCAAAATATTTTGGAGCAGAAGTTACAGGCGTAACGAGCACTTCAAATTTAGAATTTGTTAAAAATCTCGGAGCAGATAAAGTTATTGATTACACAAAGAATGATTATACTAACAACAATGAACTATTTGATATTATATTTGATAGTATTGGTAAAATAACATATTCTAAAAGTAAAAAAGTCCTTAAACCAGATGGTAAGTATGTTACTGTGGCAGGATTTGAAATAGCAGATGAAAAACTGGAAGATTTTATCCTGTTAAAAGAATTAATTGAACAAAAAAAGATAAAGCCTGTAATAGACAAAGTTTATCCATTGGAAGAGATTGTCGAGGCTCACAAATATGTTGAAAAAGGACACAAAAAGGGAAATGTTGTAATAAGAGTGCAAAATAATAACAAATTTTAAAAAATCAATAGAAATTAAAATAGCAAACAACGGATGTCATTCTAACAAATTACTCGGTTTTCAAAAAAAAGTATTTTTAACGCGAAGAAAACACGAAGTTTAAGGAAGATTTAATTAAAAATTGGATTTTTGATTAAAAACTCCAATAAATTTAAAAAAGTATCTATTTTATTGAAGTTTTCTCCAATTCTTTGTAAACTTCGTGTCCTTTGTGTAAAAAAAAATTATTATAACATCCCAGTTTAAATGTTAGCCAAAGATATGACTAAAATCTTCAGTAAAAATTGATATAAATATTACTTGAAAAAAATAAATCCCAGATAAACCACGAATTAAAAGAATAAAATATTATAATAAAAAGAATTTTGATTAAAAACTCTAATAAATTAAAAAAAATACTCTTTTTTCACTGAAAAACCATCTAATTTTTCGTAATATTAGTATTTTTAATAAATCTTAGTTATCTCTAAAACCAGTTAATAGTTGGCATAGACCGAAGATTTTTTTTATCCATGAAAATCCAGTGGATTAAATGTAGTACTGTGTTAATTTATATTATAACTAAGTTTGCGTCCTAAAGCTCCAATTTTATTAAATAATTTAAATTTTGACAATAATGCTATAATCTTGCCAAATTTTCTATATAATAAATTAAATAATAAAAATGGAATAATTTGTTTTTTAGAAACAGGAATTCTTTTAATTATATTTTTAAATTTATAAAAGTATTTATATGACCATAAATAACCTCTATATAATTCATTTGCACTCATGTTATTTGGTTTAAAAACAACATTTGATGTATTATAATTATTCCAGTTAAAATTTATAATCCTATTTTCATTATTTAATTTTTCATATAATATAGTACATGGATATGGTGTTAAAATATGTGCTGTCATTGTTTCGATTTTTTGAGAAATCAACCAATCTACAGTTTTCTTAAAAACCATTTTGTCATCATTATCAAATCCAAATACTATGCTGGCATTTATCATTATATTTCTTGAATGAATTTCTTTAATTGTATTTTCATAGTATTCTACTTTATTTTGCTGTTTATTTATTTCTTTTATTGTTTTATCATTTAATGTTTCAAAACCAATGAATAAACTTTGACATCCTGAAGATTCCATTTCATCAAGAATATCAAGATTTTCCCCAATATTCGTTGATACAGCAGCATTCCATTTTATATTCAATTTTTTCATTTCTTGAATCAACTGTTTTGTCCACTTTAAGTCACCTATAAAATTATCATCTATAAACATTATATGTTTTGTATTAAACGATCTAATTTCTTTTATTATTTCGTCAATATTTCTTACTTTATATTTTTTATCAATATATTTACAACTATTATAACAGAACTCACAATTAAATGGACATCCTTTAGTAGCTGTAATTATATTGGTATATAAATATTGACTTTTATCAATAAAACTCCAATTTATTATTGGAATATTATAATAATTTGATAGATTGTTACTTTTATATATTTTTTTTATTGAATTATTTTCAAAATCTTTCAGATAATCTAACCAAATATCAACTCCTTCTCCAATACAAATTGAATCGGCAAATTTTATTGCTTCTTCTGGATTTGTACTGATATGAATACCCCCAAGAATAATTTTAGCACCTTTTTCCTTGTATAACTTTGCTATTTCATATGACCTATAAGAAGTGTCAACATTTACAGTTATACCTACAATATCAGGGGTATCATTTAAATATATAGGCTTAACATTTTCATCTTCAATATAAACTTCATGTTCTGTATTTTCTTTAGTTATTGATGCTAATGTTAATAAAGCTAAAGATGGAGACATCAATCTTTTTAATTCTGTATCCATTGGTCTTAAACTCATTCTTGGTGAAATCAATTTTATTTTCATTAAAATTTTATTCCATTCTTCGTGAACTTCGTAGTTTATCTGAGATTTATTTTATTAATTCGATATTCACATTATTATTTTTTTTTAGTCTTAAATATCTTAAAATCTTTAGCACATATAATCCTTGCAAGATCACGTCCTGTTATAAATGCACCTGTAATACCTCCGCCTGGCATAACCCATTGACCTGTAAGATAAAAATTTTTGAGTTTAGGTAATTTTTTGCTAATTAATTCTGGTATTACAGACGGCAACCATTCCCATCCTTGTATACTTCCAAATCTATTTGAAGTGTATTTATTTATTGTTACTGGTGTCACAACATCTATTTCTTCAATGTGCTCCTTAATATCTCCAAGATAATCATCAGCAATTTTTATTATAGAATCAGCAATCCGCTTTTTTTCCATCATATATTTTTCTTTTTCATTTTCTTTTAAGTTTTTCCAATATTGATAATTATGAGTATGTAAAATTACCCTAACACAAGTTTTATTTTCGGGTGCTAAAGTTGAATCATAATTATATATCTGAATTGGTATTTCATAAACATTTGTTTTGTCATCAACAACAATTGGTGTTTTCTGAAATAGTGTAATTACAGATGGTAAATTACTTAAATTTTTATTGATTCCAAGTGATACCATAACAACAGAGGGAAACATAGGATGTTTAGAATAAAGATTATTGATTTTATTGTCAACAAATTTACCTTCAAGAAGATTAAAAATAGTATTATAACCATCAGAAGCACTAATAATAATATCACCTTTGATAATGTTTCCATTTTTAAGAATTATTGATTTAGCAATGTTTGATTCTGTATCAATTTTGACAACCCTGCTATTATAATTAATTTTACCACCGATTGATAAATATTTCTTCTCAAATAATTTTGCAAAATTATAAGAACCGCCAATTGGATACCCAGAATTTTTTGATGCAAGTTGTCCTATACTCATTACAAAAAAGAACATTGGAAATCTTTTAAAAAAATCTAAATTTAATGCGTATTTAAGGTTCTTATTTTTAATTTTAGATAACACATTTTCAAGTGATTTATTCCATTTTATCAAATAAGGAAGAAATGGGAGAGAAATAAATTGACGCAAATAGTAATCAAGTGGATTCCACAGTTCAATTGGTTTTTTTGGCATTAAATCTATATTACCAAGTGCTTTAATATCTCTAATTAGACTTTTTATGAAAATATGCTCTTCAGGCGCTATTCTTAATAATTCTTCCTCTAATTTTTTAGGCTCTGTCCATAAATTTATTTTTTCACCTTCAGGAGTTACAACTAAACCTAATGAATCATAATAATTAAAATTCATCTCATCTAAAGGTAATATTTCTTTAAACCATTTATTTAAAATAAATTTTCTATTAAGTCCCCCAATTGAATGAATACAACCATCAAATGTATAATCTCCTCTATTCCATGATGTACAAAGACCTCCGGGAAGTGAGTGATCTTCAAAAATTTCAGTTTCATAACCATTCATTTGAAGATAATTACCAACTGTAAGACCAGAAATACCAGCCCCGATAATTAATACTTTCTTTTTCATTCTTTAATTCCTTAAAAATTCTTAGATGGTGTCTTTCGACTAACTGTTTCCTAAAAAGAATCAATTTGATGTATTTCTATGACTTTCATTAATTATAATAATTTACAAAAACTTCTCCTTTTTTACAAACACTAGAAAGACTATGTTCTGTCAGATTTTAACTCTGTTTCATCCTCTGTTTTAATATTCACACCTTTAATTAAAAGCCATAATCCTATTGTTATTTCAAAAATAATACTTGGCATAAAAAAAATCATACTTATCGTGTTTACTATTACATCTTGTGGTATAATCATACTTATTAAAGAATATACTAATATTAGTAAATATGAAATTATTCCAAATATTGATAATACACCTGGTACATATTTCGATTTAAATAATAAATAAAAAAACACAATAAAATTTAATCCAAGAAATACCATTGAAATTGTTGAACAGGAACTCCGAATATTGATAAATAATCCAATAACATCTTGCATTTGTTCAGGTTTAAATATTGTCAGATATGCTTTTCCATTTAACATTTGTAATGTTATAAAAGTGATAAGGACAATAACAACAGCTATAATTGACTCTACTAACTTTAAATTAAGTGCAAGAAATGAAATATTTTTGTTTATCGGTTTTAGAATAATAAAAAGAGCAAATGCTAATAATAAACTACAGATAGCAAAAATTAGCTCAAAAGTAAGACTAACACGAAATAGTAGCTCATTTGCTATAATATTATTGATTGTTTTTGTAACATCTCCTGTCACAATTAGTTTGGAATCTATTAAAGTCCAGTTAAGTATCCACCCGATTACAATAAAAAGGAAGATAAGACCTGCTATTCTTGCAGATTTCTGTTGTGATGTGATAGTAGCATTTTTCATTTCTTACTCCGCATTTAAATCATATTTATCGATTAAACTTATTGCCCTAAGCATTTCATAAAATGTTTGCGATGTTTACGTAGATGAGTAAATGTAGTAAACTCGCTTTTATCTGCTGTTTATTACAATATTATAACAAATTTTTCTCTATTAAATCAACAACAGAATATCTTTTTCTTTCCAAGTTATGATTCATAACGACATCAATTATTTTATTTAAACCTTTGGAATAGGTATTATGTCCAAGTACTTTTGTTTCAATTTTTACTTCATCATTTCCATCTTTTATAATTATTTTATGGAAGGCATGTTTATCTAAATACTCATTTGGAATGCCAATTTCATTGAATTGAATTTCTGGGTCTCTTATCGATTTTATTTTGTCAATTGGATATTTTAAAATATTTGCAAAGCTATAAGCAGTTCCTGGTGCAGACTTTTTTGTTGATTGATGTGATTCTGTTATTGAAATTTCATAATCTTCAAATTTATCACCATAATTTTTCATCATAGTTATTATTTTTAAAATTAGAATTGAAGTATTAGGACAAATAATCAATGTAAAATTTGGTTCAATTTTTTCTGTTTCAAGACCAGTTGAAAGTTCAATTAATACAGAATCTGTAACCTCACAATATTTTATACATTCTTCTAATTGTCTTCCAGAGCCTGCATGAACAATTATTGACTTTTCATTCAATGTTTTATTGATAGAATCCCATTTCAAAATTTCACTATTAGGGAAAGATAAATTAGAAGATAGTATTGCATTTGCTAATTTCCCATTTCCAACAATAATTATTTTCAATTTCATTCCTTTAAATTTTTTCTAATTGCAGCGAACCTTTTGTAAGTTGCCGAAATTGACCTCTTTTAATTATACATTAATACAGAATAATTAATCAACCATAATTTCTAAATTTTGCACTCAATTTGGATACCAAAACATATCTTGTGCTTCTACCATTTGTTAAAAAGTATATTTTCTATAAATAACTGGTTTAACTTTACCCGACTCTACAAGTCCTATGAGAAAAATTAACTCTCTAATACTTGCTTGTTCATGTCCAGACGTAACAACACAGAAAAATACTGTCCTTTAGGTTTAAGCAATGGCTTAATTTTTGAATATGAGATTTTTCCAACAGCATCAAAAATAATATCGTATCGCTCTTTATCTGCAGAAAAATCCTCTTTCGTGTAATCGATAATTTTGTCAGCTCCAAAGTATCTTACAAAATCAATATTTCATACAATTAATTAAAAATAGGAGATTTCTCTAAATCAATCATTGTAAAGAATATTGGAGTTATACAAAGATACTGTGCTTTTTTTCAACATTTTTTTATTATTTATATTTTGCTTCTATTTTTTTTAATAATCCATTTTCTTTTGCTTTTATTATAAATTTATCTAAGTCCTCTTTTAATTTAGTTTTATTTTTATTTATTTGAAACATAAGTTCAAATTCATATAGTGATTTATCAGAAAAATAAAAATCTTTCATATCTTCATTATTTAATTTTATTTCATATGGTGTTACATAAGTATTGCCAAAAAAACAATCTATCCTATGCTTTTTTAACATTGCTATTAACTGTATTGAATCTGTAACATCATATCCAATAATTTTTTTCTCTTCAAAAAGATTATCAAACTCTCCATAACCAAATCCTCTTATTTTTCCTACTTTTTTTCCAAAAAGGTCTTCAGGTTTTTCAAATTTAAATTGATTATCTTTCAACATTACTACACAATCTTTACTCTTTACAAAAGGCTCGCTCCAAATAAAATTTTTAGCTCTATCTCCAGTAAATAAAGGACTATTATATGATAGATCGGCTTTATTATAATCTAAAGATATTTGTTCTCTTTTCTTTGGTAATCCAATTATCGTTATTTTATAATTTTTATATTCTTTTTGAAATTCATTTAATAAATCTACAACTATACCTTCTTTTAGTTCTCCACCTGATTTATCTGGTTTCATATGAAAAGGGGCATATCCAGCATCATTAAATATTGCATTAATTTGTTCATAATTCGTTTCTGAAAAAATTACAGTAATCGATAAAATTAAAAATAAAAAAATCACTCCAAAAATATTCTTTTTTAACATTTTATCTTCCTTAAATATAAGATTTTTTTTATTTAGTAGTTTAAAATACTAAATATTCATTATATACACTTCTTTTTTATAATGAACATTATTCAACTTGTTATTATAATATTAATTATATTCATTAATAAATTATTGTCAAGTCAAAATTCCAAAAACTCTAAAAATTAAAATATCTTTATCTATAAACACACCAATTCAAACCACAATTCAACCCAAATTAATGTTTATATACTAAATATTTTTTTAAATTTTTCTTAAATAAAAGATGACACTTTCATATAATCAAACTATATGTTTAACTTTATGACTATAATTCTTGAGTTGCTTGGAATGTAATATCTATTATTTTTCTACTTAATTATAATATCACTTTGTATTAATTTTGGTATAAGCGGTTTTATTTCTTTTATCAATCCTATTTTATTTGCTTCCAATAATATACCCATCGTTCATATTGTCTCAAGTTCGTTTATTTTGGCAAATTTTCTTGCTTTTAAATCATCTATTAAAACAATATCTGGTTTATCTTTTAAAATGGGTAAAGTTCATTCTTAATTTTCCTAATTCAAACATAAAATCAACTTTATTCATTTTAGATAAACTAATTTTAATTAAAACTCACCAAAAAGTCATATGAAATAGGAAAATCTTGGGGGGAGTTTGGTAACATTTTTCAATAAAAAAACATTAATAAACACAACAAAATTAATATTTATATATCAAAAATAATATAAAATAGCTTAAATTAGCTTATATCAATCTAAAATACTGTAAAATTTAATTATTTATTGTGATTATTAGAGAATATTGTTAATATTATTTTAAAATAAAAAATATAGATATTAAATAATGTATTTTAAGAAAAAATATATATTTTAGTTAAATATGAAAATATAAATATATTATATAACTTATAATGGCATGAAAATACTAAAATAAGTTATTATCTCTAATGTATATATCATTATGAGAATTTAAAAAATATCAGCAATTTTCCGATCACTAAAGCAGAACTAACCAGTTGGATAACTATTTGTTATGCAAAAATCGACCAAATTTTTTTAATTAAAAAATATATTGATTTAGTATTAAATAAGTAGTATAATTATAGTATGAAAATAAAAACATCAATAACAATATCTAGTGAATTATTACAACAAATTGACAAATTATACAATCATTCAATAAATAGATCTTTATTTATTGAAAATGCAGTTAAATATTATCTTGAAAAACAAATAAGAGATAAAAGAAATGAACTTGATTTAGAAATAATAAATAAGAATTCTGAAGATTTAAATTTGGAAGCGGAAGATACTTTATTATACCAGGTGGAAAATTGAAAAGAGGAGATTTATTTCGAGTCTATAAAGGGTCACCAAATGACACAAAAGATTTTAGAGTATTTGTTGTAGTTAGTAGACAAATATTAATAGATTCAAAATTTAGTACCGTAATTTGCGCTCCAATTTATTCAAATTATAATGGTTTATCAACGCAAGTTTTAATAGGAATTGAAGAAGGATTAAAACATGAAAGTGCAATACATTGTGATGAATTAATAAGTTTAAGAAAAACAATGTTAACAAATTATATTGGTAAATTATCAGAAGATCAATTAAATGAATTAAATAAAGCATTAAAGATTTCTTTGGATTTAGAAATGTAATAAATCGCTCGATTTTTGGCTAACCCCTAATTATATATCTTTCATTTTAATTATATACTGAAATGTTTCAGCTTTGTCTTAAATTCAAGTATCATTTTTTTTCACTGAAATAGAAAAATCTGGGGAGGGAGTTTGGTAAATTGATATTGTAGTGGAGAAAAGAGAATTTAGATTTATAAAACACTGATAATAGGGATTTTAATGAAAAAATACGGTGAAAGAATAGTATTATACAATAATATTATTAAATATAGTGGGTTTTTATGTAATTATTTTTATTATTGGGTGTTTTGATGTTTTAAAAGATATTTTTTATTGAGGTGAAATTGGAAAAAATCTGGTGGGTTGTAAGCAGTGCATTTTATAGTTTAAAAAAATTTAGAAACCAGCCAGCTGAAATTATATACTTTCCATCAGGTGAAAAGTTTGCCGAGTTTATTCCATTTTGCCCTTGTTGAATATTAAAATCAATTGAAACTAAATTGTTTACAATAGATATTATTGATAAAAACTCAAAAATAATTTTATTTTTTTCATAAATACCTCATTTAAAATGCATGGTTTATAACTACATTTATCCAATAATTATAATTTTTTTCCCTAATTTTGTAAATCAAAATCAATATTTTTTGCTATAATTAATATAAAAGGAGGCATAAATACATTTATTTAAGAAAATAAAAAAACAAATCTAACAAATAGAAATTATTCTATCAAAAAACGCTGACTTTTAATTTTGTGGCTAAATCAATTTTCTTTTAAATTAAATGGAAAATGATAAACACTGAGAAAACTACTTTTTTAAATTTTTCTTAAACAAAAGCATGCCCTTTGATACAATTAAACTACATGTTTAACTTTATGACTATAATTCTTGAGCTGCTTGTAATGTAATATCTATTATTTTTCTACTTATTCTAATATCACTTTGTATTAATTTTGATATGAGTGGTTTTATTTCTTTTATCAATCCTATTTTCTTTGCTTCCAATAATATACCCATTGTTCCTATTGTCTCAAGTCCGTTTATTTTAGCAAATTTTCTTGCTTTTAAATCATCTATTAAAACAATATCTGGTTTTTCTTCTAAAGCTAAAACAATTGCTTCAGATTCTCCTATTCCAATATCGCTTAATAAAATTTCTATGGCTAATCTATTTTTAACAATTTTTACCCTTCCTTCTAAAAATATTTTTAATTCTTTTGAGAAAGGTTTATCTTTTAAAGTAACTTCTTCATAAACAGCATTTGGAACATATATTTCTTTATATAACTTTTCTAATAAATCAAGTTTTTCTATTACTGCCAACGAAATTAATGGTGAAGAATCCGAAATAATAATCATCTCTTCATTATCCTCTCAACTTCTTCCTTAAAATCATCTTCATCGTAATTTATTACAGGTATCCCATATTTTCCTAATTCAAACATAAAATCAACTTTATTCATTTCTGCAAGTTCAGAAGCTTTTCCCATCGATAGTTTTTGTATTTTGTAAAGTTCCATTGCTGTATAAAGTTTCATTTGTTTTATAAAATCGGTCTTAGTTTCATTTAGTGTATAAAGAATTTCTTCTGGTACATTTAACCTCAATTCAATTGTTTTCAATTTTAATCTCCTATTTTATTAATCTTAATTAAAACTTATTAAGAAGTCAACTGAAATAGAAAAATTTTGGGTGGAGTTTGTTAAATTGATATTGTAGTGGAGAAAAGAGAATTGAGATTTATAAAACACTGACAATATGGATTTTACTGAGAAAATACGGAGAAAAAATAGGATTAGATAATAATATCATTAAATATAATAATTTTTTATGTAATTGTTTTTATTATTGATGTTTTGATGGTTTATATAGTTTTTAAAATATAGAGATTTTATTATTTTTTTTAAAGTTGATTTTTTTTCAGATGAAATTGCAGGGAATTCAGTGGGTTGTCGGCTGTTGGCAGAGGATATTTAAAAAAAACATTTTATTTTTTCCCATATAATCGTACTTGTTAAATTTACAACTACACCAAATATAAAAGATATAATTATTGATAAAATTGGATGATTTTTAACAAAATCAAATAATTTATAAAATAATTTCTTTTTAATTCTTTTAATTTCTTTTCTAACTTTTTTTATTATATCTATTGGTATTTTTGATTTTGATAAATTATGATAGCAATCATCACAAATTATTGGATTATAACAAGAATAAATAACATCAGATTTATATCCAGTCATATCAAATATACAGCCTTTTGTTTCATCATGAGCAAAACTTGTTTTCTCACTTTTTGACGGAATTCGATTATTATACATTTTATAAACAAAACTATAAGAATAAAGCTTCATTAATATTAAATTCTCTATTGGTATATTTTCACTTTTTAATATTTCAGCCATTTGAAATAATGTAAAAATAATTTTATTGTTTTTTAATCTTCGTGAATAATAATTATTTTCCAAAGGGACATTACAAATACAAAAAATAAAATTTATATTATCTTGTAAATTAGGGATAGCTTTTTCTAATATATCATCAGAATAGCCCCAATTTCCTCCATCAGAATTTTTATCTAAGATATAATCATTTATATATTTATCAACATCAAATAATAAAGATTTATTTTTAATTATTTTTTTGAAATCAATATCAAATGGAATATAACCTAATCTTATAATTTTGATCTTTAATTTATCCATATTTCCTCTCACAATTTACCCAATAATTATAAAATTTTTCCCTAATTTTGTAAACCAAAATCAATATTTTTCACTTTAATTAATATAAAATGAGGCTATAAATACATTTATTTAAGAAAATAAAAAAACAAATCTAACAAATAGAAATTATTCTATAAAAAAACGCTGACTTGTAATTCTCTTGCTAAATCAATCTTTCTCTTTCAATATTCTTCGTCCTGTGCTAACCCTAAAAAATCGATCTTACATAATTTACCATTTGACAAAATTCAAACTTTTGGGTATATTTTTGGTGGATGGGGAATTTATGGCAACAAAAAAAGAAACACATAATTATGACGAGTCAAAAATTAAGACGCTATCGTCTTTGGAACACATCAGGCTTAGGAGCGGGATGTATATTGGTAGGCTTGGGGATGGGTCTAATTTTGATGATGGGATTTATGTTTTATTAAAAGAGGTAATTGATAACTCGATTGACGAATACATCATGGGTTTTGGTGACAAGATTTTGATTGATGTAAAGGATAAGACTGTTACTGTCCGCGATTTTGGTCGGGGTATTCCTTTGGGTAAGCTTATAGAATGTGTTTCAAAGATAAATACTGGTGCTAAATATAATGACGATGTTTTTCAGTTTTCTGTTGGGTTGAATGGTGTTGGAACAAAGGCTGTCAATGCTTTGTCAAGTAAGTTTATTGCTGCGAGTTATCGAGATGGCGAGGGTAAAGTCGCTGGTTTTGAAAAAGGCATTCTAAAAAACGAGAAGAATGTTAAGGAAGAAAAGCCAAATGGTACACTAATTCAGTTTGTTCCAGATGCTGAGATTTTTGGTGAATATTCGTTTGTGGATGAGATAATCGAAAAAAGACTTTTACATTACGCTTACCTAAATGCTGGGTTAAAATTATATTATAATGGTAAATTATTTGAAAGTAAGAATGGTTTAGCTGACTTATTAAAGGAAGAAATTG
This sequence comes from Spirochaetes bacterium GWB1_27_13, assembly GCA_001829125.1. Lineage (GTDB taxonomy): Bacteria > Spirochaetota > GWE2-31-10 > GWE2-31-10 > MWDO01 > GWC1-27-15. Next base: position 24,850 of record MIAN01000034.1, read on the forward strand.
GTAGTGAGGGCATTTACGAAATTATTCATTGCAAAGAGCAGAAAATGGAGTATGCTATTTGCCACACGACGAATTATGGGGAAACTTATTTTTCTTTTGTCAATGGGCAACATACTACTGACGGAGGGACTCATCAACAGGCTTTTAGAGAAGGAATTTTGAAGGCAATAAATGAATTTGCTGGTAAAAATTTTAACGGTGTTGATGTTAGGGAAGGAATAGTTGGGGCTGTTGCGATTAAATTGAAAGACCCAATTTTTGAATCACAAACCAAAAATAAACTTGGTAACACAGAGATAAAGAGTGAAATAGTAAATAAAGTCAAGGAAACTCTTCTTATATATTTACATAGAAATAAACAGGTTGCTGATAAAATTATAGAAAAGATTCGATTTAATGAAAATCTAAGAAGCGAGCTTCAACAAGTACAAAAAGAAGCAAAAGAAAAAGCAAAAAAAATTGCTTTAAACATTCCAAAGCTAAAGGATTGCAAGCATCATCTTTTCGATCAAACAAAAGATGGTGAACGGACAATGATTTTTCTTACAGAGGGACAATCTGCGTCTGGAAGTTTGGTTTCGTGTCGAGATGTTATGACTCAAGCAATTTATTCGCTTCGTGGTAAACCTTTAAATGTTTTTGGGTTAGGTAAAGAAACTGTTTACAAGAATGAAGAACTTTTTAACTTAATGAAAGCCTTAGGTATTGAAGAAGGGGTTGAAGGTTTGCGATACCAAAAAATTATAATTTCAACTGATGCTGATGTGGATGGCTTTCATATTAGGAATTTGCTTTTAACATATTTTTTGGTTTATTTTGAGCCAGTAGTTTTATCTGGGCATTTATTTATACTAGAGACTCCGCTTTTTAGGGTTAGAAATAAAAAAGAAACGATTTATTGTTATACAGAGGTAGAAAAAGAAAAAGCGTTAAAAAAACTCGGTGCTGAGGCAGAAATTACACGATTTAAAGGGCTTGGGGAAATTTCACCAAAAGAGTTTGGGCAATTTATAGGTAAAGATATGCGAATCCTCCCTGTAACAGTAGAACATCTAAACGAAATAAAAAAATCTTTAACTTTCTTTATGGGTAAGAATACTCCAGAACGAAAAGAATATATTATGGAAAATTTAGTGTAGAATTCTTCATCTATGGAAACAATGGGTAGCTACCCAATGCTTTCATAGATGAAGTCATAAATATTATTTATATCAAAAGTTTTTGGTTTATCACAAATTCAAAAAGTTAAGTACAGTTATTGTATATATTTACACGAGTTAATCTGTGTGAATCCGAAACAATCTGATTAATCTGTGTTATAATTTTAAATTTATTATTAAAAAACTTAAAATACTTAGGCGATCTTACGATAATTAGATATTGCTAAAAATTTGTTGTGAAAGATATTATTTTTTACAAAACCTAAATATGCTCTTTTAAGGGAAAAATTCTATGTCTTTACTTAAAAAAAGAACTCTAAAAATAAAATGGCGACTTCTTATTACAATTATTCCAATTGCTATTATACCATTATCTTTTATTGTATGGTTTATTAGTAATAGAATATTTGAACATCTTGATAAACAAAAAATTATTCTTAATGATAATTTAGTATTTCAAATTGCTCAAAATGTTGATAAGACATTTCAAGATTACGCAAATAAAATTCCAAACTTAATTACACCACCAGAAATTAAAAATAATATTTATAAATATTCCTTTAAAGATAAAACTGAAGAAAATGAAATTAATACTGATGAAGTTGTTGGTAGAGAAGGTTCTACAAAAGGTCTTAGGGTACTTACTGTTTCGTTAAATATATCTGGTGTTACTTATATAATAAATAGGGATTGTCCTTCGCTCCTTCAAGAAAGATCATTCACATCATGGCGAGCATCCAACATTAATGTTGAACCTGATATGGAAAAACTTATGAACGAAGACCCTGTATTTAAAAAAGCAGAAAAAGATGTTGATTCTCAATTTAAAGAAAGTGGAATAAAAACCTCAAAAGTAACTATGGGACAACTATCAAAAGATACTTATAGAGAATACGATAAATATACAGTCTTACTTTGGCCCATTGTGAATGAATTTAGTAGTCCAAAACCTGAGTCATCATTTTTTAGAGTTTTTGTTTTGTTACTTTTAAGTAATGAAGGAGATAAGGGATTTTTACCTCTCACTGTAAAAAACGTTTCTGGTATTGATCAAGGAACTATCTACATTTTAGATTATAAAAATGATATTATGTTTACAAACTGGGGTGGAAAAGAATTAGACCCTGAGGATGATAGAGATGAAGAAGCAGGAATTTATCCCGAACTTTTAAATTCAGATACAGGAATTCTAAAAGAAAAATTGGTTTCTGGTGTACTAAATGGAAGTTATGATGAAAATCAAGTAAATACTGACAATAAAACTATTGTTTTTAACACAAAATTTAAAAACAAACAATATCAGAGTTTTATTATTGATACAAATTTATATAGTGATATGAAATCTGGGGTAAAAATTGCTTATTTCTATCCAAAAGAACTTATTTATATGCCTATTTACAATATTTTGAGGCAGATTATTTTTATTGCATTAGTTTTCGTTATTATTATTGTAATTTTATCAATTATGCTAAGTAATTCTTTGGAATTTCCACTTGTTACGTTAGACTATGCTACAAATAAAGTAAGTCAAGGTTATCTTGATGTTGATATTGTTTCAGATTCAAAAGATGAAATTGGACATTTGTATAGAAATTTTAGACGAATGCTCAATACTATTAACGAGGTTTTGGCGAATATTCAAAAATCCTCAAATAACCTCATTGGTTATCAAAATTCGCTTGATACTGTAATAAACAATTTTGATGCCACGATTAAAATTCAAGCAGGATCAATCGCTGAAAGTTTAAAGATGTTTGAAAAATTAAATGAATCTATTAAAAGGGTTGACCAGCATGTTAAAGACTCGTTAAAATTAACAAATCAAGCAGAACGACATGCTCAAGATTCTACCCAAATCATAAAAGAAATGATAGAAGAAATAAATATGATAGCAGAAACATCTAAACAGATTAACTCTATTACTGATTTAATCAATGGAATTTCTGAAAAAACAAGACTCTTGTCGTTAAATGCTGCTATTGAAGCAAGTAGAGCAGGGGAAGCTGGAAAAGGCTTTAACGTTGTTGCTGGTGAAATTAGAAAACTTGCGATTCAATCAAATGATGCTGCAAATGAAATTGGACTTCTTATAAAAATGAATGATAGAAGAATAAAAGCAGGTGTTGCTAAAACATCTGAGGTAATAAATGCAATTGATGATATTAAGGACAGCATTCAAACCATAAAAAATATAGTTGAGCGAATTTTTGTTGCAACAGAAGAAGAGAGTAAAGGTAGCCAAACAATAATGGACATAATAAATTCATTCTCCGAAGAAGCAAGCAAAAATGTTAAACTTATCGAGTCTTTGGGTAAAACAAGAAACCATCTTTCTGGTGAAGTTCAAAAAATGAGAAACCTAATTTTAGCATTTAAAGTTCAAGGCGTAGAAAAAGAAGTAATTAAAGATATTAAAAACTATACTCCAGAAGAAAAAAGAAAAATTGCGGAAGAAAAAAAACTTAAGATTCAATCTCGAAAATTAGCAATGGAAAATGAAAGAAAAAAATCTATAGAAAATGATAATTTAAAAGGAAATAATATAATTTTAAGAACACTCTTAAATTATAAACCAAAATTTTCTTTTTTCAATAAAAACGGTAAGAATAAGCCTGCAAAGAAAGAAATATCTATTAAAATACCTTTAATAATTAAATTTGAAGCTTTTGAAAATAATATTTTGAATAAAATACAAAAAGAAGATGAAAAGAATTTTGTCTTATCATTATACAAAAAAGACCTTTTTAATGATACTTATAATTTAAGAGAAGAATCAGATGAACACGAAAAAACAAAATTAGAAAATATATTGAAGGGGATTGATTATAAATAGTAAGGAAAGACATGGGAGAATTTGAGAGATTAAAATTTCTTGACTTTTTGTGGTAATTTAATTATTGTTTTTACAAATCATTGGTTTTGGAGTAAAAGTAAAATGAGAATAAATTCTATCCAGTTTAAGGATAAACAAAGAGGCTGGGAATTAGAAGAACTCAAATTTGATGATCTAAATTTGTTGGTTGGTATCTCTGGTGCTGGCAAAACTCAGATATTAAATGCGATTTTAGCGATTAAGAATATTTTAGATGAGAATTTAACATCTGGGATAAATTGGAAAATAGATTTTATTGAAGGAAACGATAATTATATATGGGAAGGTGAGTTAAGCGAACTAGAAGATGATGATACATCTCTTTTTCCTTATATAACACACTCTGAAATAATAAAAAAAATAAAATTTATTTTTGAAAAATTATATTTAAATGGAGATTTAATCGTAGATAGAACCGAAGAAAAAATAATTTATAATAATAATCCTTTACCAAAACTTGATACTAATACTAGTATTCTCAAATTATTGGAAGAAGATAATTTAAAAAATGTAGTTAAGGCATTTGATAAAATAATATTTAGAGACTATACAAAAAATGAAAATCAACTTCAAATCTCTTCAAAAGATTATTATATAGACTGGAAAATTAAATTTAATTCAATAGAAAAATTAAAAATAGAAAATATTCCTTTGATTCCAAAAATATATATTACATCAAAATTATTTATAGATATTTTTAATGAAATAAAATCTAATTTTCTAGATATTTTTAGCCAAGTAGAAAATATAGAAGTTGTAAAAGAAATAAAGAATATAGGAAAAAATTTACTTAATTGTTATTACCTTAAAATAAAAATTAAAGATAGTGATAAATGGGTAAACCAAAATAATATTTCTTCTGGTATGTTAAGAACTCTAATACATATAGCCGAAATGTATCTTTCTCCTGATGGCACTGTATTTCTAATTGATGAATTAGAAAATAGCCTTGGCATCAATTGTGTAAATTTTTTGAGTGAGGATTTGTTATTACAAAATAATAGGATGCAATTTATAGCAACAAGTCATCATCCTTACATTATAAATAAAATCCCTTGCGAATATTGGAAAATTGTAACAAGAAAAGGTGGAAAAATAAAAGTATATGACACCACTCAATTTAACCTTGATAAATCTCACCACGAAAACTTTTTTAAATTAATTAACCTAAAAGAATATCGAGAAGGTATCCAATAATGAGAATTTACATCTTAGTTGAAGGCGAAAACACAGAGATGGCTTTGTATCCTGCTTGGATTTCCTATATTTTACCAAATTTAAAACGAGTTGATGATTTTTTTAATATTGAAAATGATTCTTACTATATTGCAAGTGGCTATGGTTATCCAGCGATGATTCAGAATAACCATCTTATAAATGCTATTAAAGATATAAATGATAAGGGAGATATTGACTATCTAATCGTTTGCCTTGATGGTGACACTGTTGGAGTTCAAGGAAGAAAAAACGAAATTTTAACACATCTTAAAGTTAATAATATTTCACTAATAAATAATTGTAAATTAGAAATAATTATTCAAAATATTTGTATTGAAACATGGCTTTTGGGTAATAAAAAAATGTATTCTAATGGTGAATTAAACAAAAATTTTATAGCATATTCAAAACATTACAATGTATCTATAAATGACCCAGAATTAATGGAAAAGCCAAAAGATTATAAAAATTCAAAATCAATTTATCATTATTGCTATCTGATAGAAATGTTAAAACCAAAACTAAGATACTCTAAAGCTTCACCAAACAATGTAATAACAAAAAAATATTTTGATTCGTTACAAGATAGGTTTAATGATACACCAAATCATCTAGGAAGCCTAAAAACTCTTCTTGATTTATTACATTCTTTCATAAAATTTTCTTAACTCTGTGTTTTCTTTTACATCTGTTGTAACAGTTTCTAAAAAATCAAACAAAATAATATTGCATCAAAAATTAGTTAAAACCACGAAGGAAATGCAATAAAAAAAAGCATTCTAATTAAAAACTTCAATAAATTTAAAAAATCATCTTTTTTATTGAAATACTTTCCAATTTTTAGTTGCAATATCTTCGTGGTAATTTTGAGTTTTAAATTGATATTTTTTAATAAAATTTATTTACCATTTAGAGTTCGTTAGGTATATTTTCCAAAATAATCTCCATATTTTATAAATAGTTCAACCATTTGGTACCTCGATCAGTAGTAAGAACCAAATAATACTATATCGCTAATTGAATAATCAATTAATTCATCGTCGTGATAAAAGTAATTATTAATTATCTTAGATTCTTTTTTAGGTAAATAAGGATAGTCATATAAATCATAAACAACTTCACCCATTTTCTTATAATTAAGTTTTAACTTAAATTTTATCTCTCTTATAGAATTATCCCCTGTATTTTTTAAATTAAATGATAATTTTGTATATTTTTGACCAATTCCACCATATTTATAACTAGTTGCCTCATATTTATAATATCGAGCCTTTACAATTTTTTTTCCAGCAGTAGAAAATTCTATAAAGCTTGATGTTGCAGAGTTTGCTGGTATTATCTTTTTTTCTTCCTCGTTTACATATACAGTACCATCAAATGCCTCTGCAAGAAGATAAACTATACATTTAGAGATTTCAAAATTTTCTTTATTGGTTAATGTATAATAAACTCGTGCTTTTCCCCATTCTATTAAATCTGTTGATTGGTCGGAAGTACTATCTTTGTCTTTATCGTCTTTGGTATCCTTATCATTATTAGTCTTATTATCTTTGTCATTAGATAGGTCGTCTTTATTGCCATTGTTATCCTTATTGTTTTTATCATTGGATTTGTTGTCTTTATTTCCATTATTATCTTTATTATCCTTATCTTTGTCTTCTTTACTATAATTAATATCATATTTTTCAAAAATACTTTCTATTTTACTATAATTTTTTGTATTTGAACTATCATCAAAAATATAAGAAGAATTATTTTTATGATATGTTGCTAATAAAATTGCCTTGTCTTTTTCCTCCACGATCGTTAGTATTTCTTTTTCAAAATAATTAGATTCTACCTTTATTGGTATTGTTTGCACTATTTTGTAAATCGATATTGATACTCTTTCAATATCTTTACATGAAATAATAGTCACATCTCCAGTTGCCGTAGGTTCTTTATAATTGTAAGACGACTTTGGATAATCGTCATAACCTCTACATCCCAACATAACTAAAACTAAACTTGAAATCAGTAAAACACAATACATTAAATTTTTCATAACAAAATTCCTCCTTTATTTAATAAATTGTTATGCTTAATTAATACTCTCTTTTCTTTACCTTTTCAATAGACAAATTTTTTGGATAACCGAAGAATTTTTGGAAAGGGGATTTCTCAACAAAGACACAGAGTAAAAAAATTATTTTGTTTATGAAAAATTTATTGATTTTTTAAATTACCATTGAAAAAATCCCAAAGAAAGAATATAATTTAAATATCTCAGGAAACAAGGGATAACTTACCCCTTGTTTTCTATAATATTAGCCTATTTTGGAGAAATTTATTAGAAATTTTATTTAATGCGAATAATTGAGTCTATTTCATCGAAATGATTGTCATTAGAATAAAGATCAAGTGAATATTCTAAAATTGTTGCAGCAATCCACATATCATTTGTAGGAATTGGCTTTCCTTTATTTCTTAAGTTTTTGTAGATTTGAGCATAATAATTAGCAGTCTTTTCTGAAATTGATAGCAAAATAACATTTGGGTCATTTAAAAAATTTTGAAATTCTTTAAGATTTTTTTCATATGACTACCATATAAAAAACCAGCAAGTAATTCTCCTACAACGATAGAATTTAAATATATCAAATGGGTATTATGTAAAATTTCTTTTAATTTCTCAGAACCTCTTCTCATTTCAGAATATCCATTTGTGTCCAAAAAAAGATTATACATTCCAGATTGCCTCGTCTATTTTTCTTTGTTCTTGTAGAATTTTATCTAATTCTTGATTGTCATTATCATTCCATGTACCAATATATTTTTCAAATTTCTTTGGATTTTCAGTTTTATCTTCAATAAAATCAATATTGACTCTAATAACCTTTTTTTCTGAATTAATGATAATATTAGGAATAAATATTCCACCATCTTTAACTATACCTTCTGCTATCATTTATAAACTCCACATCAATAAAATATACATCAATTGCTACTCAAAGTCAAATTAAAATTATAATCACTATTTTTTTTAAACTTAGAAATTTATTAATTACCATTGAATAAATCCCAAAGAAAGAATATAATTTAAATATCTCAGGAAACAAGGGATAACTTACCTATTGTTTTCCATAATATTAGCCTATTTTGGAGGTTTTTATGACAGATTTGGAGATATTGAGGAAGATTGAGGGGCGAATTGGGGAAAAATTTAAAAAAATTTCTGAAGATGAAATAAAAGAAGGATTTAATTCATTTCTTCTATTAGATAATTATTATTCTATAAATAAAAACAATGAAATAACTGGGATTTTAATACATAATATAAATTACAAAAAATTTTATGATTTAATAATTAATTTAAAAAAATTGAAATATTTAGATTTATCATATAATCAAATAATTGATATATCAGCATTGAAAGATTTAACTAATTTAAATACTTTATATTTAGATGGTAATCAAATAAGCGATATATCAGCATTAAAAGATTTAACTAATTTAAATACTTTAGATTTAAGAAATAATCAAATAAGCGATATATCAACATTAGAAGATTTAACTAATTTAAATACTTTAGATTTATCAGATAATCAAATAAGCGATATATCAGCATTAAAAGATTTAACTAATTTAAATACTTTAGATTTATCTAATAATCAAATAAGCGATATATCAGCATTAAAAGATTTAACTAATTTAAATACTTTATATTTATCTAATAATCAAATAAGCGATATATCAGCATTAAAAGATTTAACTAATTTAAATACTTTATATTTACATAATAATCAAATAAGCGATATATCAGCATTAAAAGATTTAACTAATTTAAATAATTTATATTTACATAATAATCAAATAATCGATATATCAGCATTAAAAGATTTAACTAATTTAAATAATTTATATTTACATAATAATCAAATAATCGATATATCAGCATTGAAAGATTTAACTAATTTAACTTATTTAAAATTATCAGATAATCAAATAAGCGATATATCAGCATTAAAAGATTTAACTAATTTAAATAATTTATCTTTATTTAATAATCAAATAAGCGATATATCAGCATTAAAAGATTTAAAAAAATTAAAAATATTATATTTAAATACAAATAAAATAAAAATACTCTCAGAATGGATAACTGATTTTAAAGAAATGGATATATTTTGGAAAGAAAATTTTTATTATGATGGTTTAAATTTATATAACAACCCAATCGAATCCCCTCCTATTGAAATTATCGAACAAGGTAAAGAGGCAATAAGAAACTACTTTTCTCAAATTAAAAAACATGGGACAATACCAATTTATGAAGCAAAATTAATGTTTGTTGGTGAGCCTGGATCTGGTAAGACTTCGCTTATGGAAAAGCTTTTAAACCCAAAATATAAGATACCTTGTGAGATAAACTCTACTTTGGGGGTGGATGTTAGAGCTGGTTGGGCATTCCCATACACAAAGGATAATACAATTGAGTTTAAGGCAAATCTTTGGGACTTTGGAGGGCAGGAGATACAATTTATGCTCCATCAATTTTTTTTGACTGCAAGGTCTTTTTATGTGCTACTTGCAGATGATAGGAAACAAGATACTAATTTTGATTATTGGTTTAATATAATAAGATTACTTGGCGGACAAAGCCCTGTGTTAGTCGTGTTAAATGAAAAAAATTATCAATCAATAACCAATTTTGACTATGAGGAATATGTAAAAAGGTATTCAGAACTTTCTATAGAAAGATTTGATATAGACCTTGCTAATGAGAATGAAAAATTTAAAAATCTTTTTCTAAAAATTCAAACAAACTTATCTAATTTAAAACATATAGGCGACCCATTGCCTGCCAAATGGTCAGAAATCCGTAAAGAGTTGGAAAGTTTAAAAAATAAAAATCATATTTCTATAAGTGAATATTTTACTTTATGTAATAAACATTCTATCACAAAGGAAGAGGACGCTTTATATCTAAGTGGGTATTTAAACGATATTGGGGTAATATTACATTACAAAGATGATCCAGTGTTATCAGATATAATATTTATTAATCCTCAGTGGGTTGTAAGTGCTATATATATCATATTATCAGATAAAAAATTAGAAAATAACGGTAAATTTACTAAAAATTGGCTTTTTAATGTCTGGAAAGATAAAAATTACACTTATGAAGAACGAAATAAGTTACTAAGTCTTATGTTGAAAAATAATTTTGAGTTATGTTATGATATAAATGATAACGAATATATAGCCCCAATTTTATTGACAAAAATTAGACCAAAATTTAACTGGGACGAAACTGATAACCTACAATTTAGATTTAAATATCCTTTTATGCCAAAAGGAATTATCTCAAGACTCATAGTTAGGCTAAACGAATACATTATAAAAGAAAATGATAATTTTTTAGTTTGGGAATCTGGGGCTGTGTTACAAAAAGGAAATGTTAAGGCTTTGGTTTATCACGAGCTAACAAGAGATGAAGGAGTAAATGTTATAATAATAAAACTTTTTGGAGAAATTTATCTAAAAACTGAATTTTTAACTATAATATGTGAAAATATAGAACAAATTCACAAAAAATCATTTAAAGAACTCTATTATGAAAAATTATTTCCCTGTACTTGTAAAGAATGTAAACATTCTATAAATCCATATTTTTTTAAATATACTGACCTCATAAAACGGATTGAAAAAGGAAAACAAACAATAGAATGTCGTGATAGTACCGAAGATGTTGAAATCAATAAAATACTAATGATAATAAAAGATGAAAGCGATAAATTATTAAAAAGTATATTACAAGCATCAAAAACTCTACAATCTGAGTATAAAACATTAAATTTGGGTCAAAAAGAAGATAATAGGACTAATTTTATATCAATTGAACTAAAAAAATATAATATAATCACAAAACCACAAAAACCACATGGGGATTCTGAAACTGGGAAGTCTTTTGGTGAAGTTGATATTGTTTTAGAAGATAAAAACCAACAAACTTCTGCACTTGTAGAAGCATTTAATTTAAAATGTTTGTCTTCTGATGTTATTAGTTCACATTTAACTAAATTATTTAACTATGATAAAAATGGATTAGATGAAAATTATGTTTTAATTTATGTAGAAACAGACAAATTTTTTGATTTATGGCAAAAATATTTTGATTTTGTTAAAAATATTGATTTTAAATACAAATTGTTTGATATTCAAGATATTTCAAGAGATATTGGCACTCCTGCCGATATTAGAGTAGCCTGTGCAAGACAAGATCGCAATAAAAAAATCATTAGAACTTATCATATTTTTATATACTTAAACGCTTTTAAATGGTCAATATCTAATAAGAGTTGATGTTACCCATAATTTGTTTCTTAAAAACGAATTATATACTGAAATGTTTCAGGTCTGTCTTAAATTCAGTGATAAACTTTTTTATAACTTCTTTTAAATAAACAAGTTGTAAAAGAACATTTCAGGTATATATTGACAATTTGGGCAATTCTCAATATAGAAAACTTAAAATTATCCTTGATACAGACATTCTTTTAATTAGGGGCTACTGAATAAGTCATTAGAAAACGCCAGAAGCATACTTTTTTTATCTCTTTAAAAATGCACGTATTTTCAATGGATAATTTAAAAACCCTTGCATTTTTAAAGATGATTTTTGATTATAACTTGTTATATAATAATGAATTATGGATTTATTCAACAAACTCTAATTAGTATCTTTTTTTATTGGCAATTCAATACCTAATGATTGTGAAAAACTAATGATTTTTTGGATAAAAGCCATTAGGTTATCAACAAGTGGTTCTTTATCGTTAGACTGAAAAATCCTTAAGTCTTTAATTTGTGGTATGTTAGCCGCAATTGCTGGAAGTTCTTTAATTAAATCATTTAATAATACATTGTTATTTACCATATTTCTTATTTCTTGCTTCATTTTTTCTATACTTACCATCTGTTCATCTATTTGATACTTTAATTTATTTCTTTCTTCTTCAACTAAAATAATTGATTTTTCTTCTGCTACTTTTCTATCAAGATGCGCATCGAGTTTTTGTTTTTCTATAAGGTCTGCATGATTTTGATACAAGGCTTTTAGTTCCATTTCTTTTTTTTCAAGAAGAATTTCTAATTCTATTTGTTTTGATTTGATTTTATAAATATTTTCTTTTAATCTTGCTTCTTCTTCTGTAGAAAATAATTCTTTATCTGTTTGTAGAGAAACTTCTCTTTTTATAGAATCAAGTTCAAGCCTTAGTTTTTCTTCGTTCATTTGATTATTTTGTTTTAAAATTTCTATCTCACGATTGAGTTTTAACTGATTTTCTAAGGTTATTAGGCGTTCTTCTGCTTCTTTCTTTGAAATTACAGTTTGTTCTTCAAGTTTTAATTTATTTTGAATAGATTGTTGTTCTTTATCATATCTTTGAGTTTCTTCATTAAGTCTTATATGAATAGTTTCTGTTTGTTTTTTTTGTTTAATTAATTCTATCTGATGATTAGTCTCTGCTTCTCTTGTTTCTCTTTGCATCCGCGTCTCTAATTCTTTTTTATTAATTTCGTCTGTCATTTCTAGATTACTAATCCTTGATTTTTTCTTTTGCTCGTTTCTATATGGGCTTTGCAAATCTTCCCATAATGAACTTGAACAAACTATTGCTTCTCTAATCTGTACAGTTATTATTTTAATACCAAGCCCTTCTTTGACAAATTGTTCACCTTTTTTTTGTCCTTCGGCAACAAGCTTTAGTCTATTTGTAAGTTCTTCTATAATTGGTGCTTTATCAGTAAGAACTTCTTCAACACTCATCGTTGCTATCTTGTCTTTAATAGCAGCCTCAGCCTGTTCTCGCAGTTGAGCATTTACAATACCAAGAGGATCCCTTGAGTCAGAAAAATCGAGTTTTTTATAGGCTAAAGAAAAATCTTCAATCTGCCATTGGACATAAGCGAGTACATTAATTCCTTGTTTTTCTTTTGAAATACAATTTGCGACAACACCTATTGTTTGCATTGCAGATGGAATAATCAGATAGGCATCGGTATTTGGGTTATACCTGAATGACAAGCCCATTCCAAGTGTTATGGGGTCTTTTTTATTAATACGTGTATGAATAACATAAGCATTTGGTGGAACGATTACTTTCTTCCAAAAAAAAGAGCCTGTTATTTTAATTTTTATTGGTTCTTTTTCAAGTTGCATATCTTCTGATGTTTTCATAGTATTTATAGGGATAGATTTTTTTAGTTTGGGAGTAGAAGCTGATACGGATGACATAGGAGATGGGCTACCACCCATTATACCCGGCACATTAGCACTATATGCGGTTTGGCTAAGATCATTTAATTGAATTGGACTATCATCCAAAGGCATAGCCTCTTCACTTTCTAAGACCTGTTGTTCTATAAAAATATCTTTTGCTGATTTTTTTTTATCCATAAATATCTCCTATAAACTATCAGATTAATTTAGAATTTATCTTTCTTTAACTATAATTCAGAGAGGATCATAAAGTCAATAGAGTATAGAATATTTTTAATAAAATTTGAATTTTTATTCTAAATTATCGTTCTCTTCTTAAAACTACGATAGTTATATCATCGATAGGTTTATTATCACACCATTCCAAAACATTTTGTAATATTGCTTGTTTTATTTCCTTACAACTTTTATTACCATTTTGTTCTACGAGGATTTGTAAATTTTCTATTCCCCATAATTGAAATTTATCACCAGCTTTTCTTGCTTCTATTATTCCATCTGTATATAAAACAACTACATCATCAATATCTATTTTGAAATTATTATCATTTGTATCTTTTGTAATATCTTCTTTTAGTGACAAAACAGTACCATAAGTTTTAATTATGTCAACGGATTTAGTTTTTGCTCTATAAATTAAAATATCAAGATGTGATCCACTGTATAAAAACTCACCATTACCAAGATATTTTAATAAAATCATAGTCATAAAATGAAATTCTTCGAGCCTTAGTCTTATGTTTTCCCATAACGCTTTATTTATATCTATTATTACATCTTTTGGAGTACAAGTTATACTGTCATCTTTAATTTTAGTATTGAAAGCAGTTTCTGCCATAATCATAATTAAACCTGGCGTTACTCCATGTCCTGACACATCGCCAATTGCAATCCAGAGTTTGTTGTCTTTATCAAATCCAATATCATAATAATCACCACTTACTTCTTCAGCGGGTTGCATCATAGCAGAAATTTCTAATTCCTCATTTTCTATATGTTTTGGACATAAAGAAGTTTGTATTTTTTGAGCAATTTCCATTTCTTGTTTAAGTCTTTCTTTTTCTTTCATATCTTCAATTAGTTGAGTATTTTCTATTGAAATTGCAATCTGAGTAGACAAAACTTTTAAGACCTCTATTTGTTCTCGTGTAAAATAAGAATTAAATACATTATTTTCAATATATAAAATTCCAACTAAACGAGATTGGTTTAAAATTGATAAACAAATTATTGATTTAGGTTTCTTTTTTATAATATAAACATCTTTTGCATACAAACTCTTATCTATACCTTCGTTTAAAATTAAATTTTTTTTAGTTTCTAAAACATTAGAAACAATAGATAAGGGAATATTTTCATATTTATAAATTGGGATTGATTTTAATAAAACTGACTCTTTATCACCTATACCTTCTGCCTCAACAAAAACGGCTTCGTCTTTTTGTAAGATTAATACAACTCTTTCACAACTTGTTATTTTCATTGCTATTTTTATTACTTTTATTATCAACGTATCAATGTCTATCTCACTTGATATTGCCTGATTTGCTTTCATCACGCTATTTATATCTAAAGAATAAGTTATTGTATTAATTGTATCGCTATTAACGTCTGTTTTTGGAGTAAAAAGAAATGATTTAATGTTTTTTTCCATTAAGTTGTCAAAATCCATTTCTAATCCAATATTATGAAACATATATGAATATTTTTTTTCCATATATTTTACTTTTATGGAAGCATCCCATTTGGTATAACAATATATAGATTCTACTAAATAAGTTTGAGCAATTTTTTTCATATTTTTTAATAAATAGAATTTGGCTGCACATTCATTTGCTATCGCTTCAAAATTAATAAATTCATTATTTTTTGAACATTTTATTGCTTCATCATACAAAGACATTGCTTCTTGATTTTTTCCAATTATGCTATTATATTCTGCTAGTATCAATTTATAATTATGTTCAAATGTACAAGAAGAATCTTTTGCCCATTTACTATATTTTTTTATAATAAACTTATATTTTTTTAAGTAATATTTTTTTTCTTTATCGTTAAAATAATTCCACCTTTCTTTTATCAATAAAGCATAGAAAAAATAAAACAATGGCAATGTAATAAACGAATTAGAACCAGAAATAATTATTTTTTCTTTTTCTCTTGCCATATCTAAACCATTAGCAAAATCATCAAAAAGATAAGCCAAAAATATTTTATTACAATAAAAACCTGCAATTGCTTGTAAGTTTTTTACTTCAATAAGGTATTGATAGTGAATATCTTCATCAAAAAAACTACCTTTAATTTTTAAGACATTCTCATTTTTTTCTGTACCACTAAGGATTATTATCATTTGAGACCAAATTTTATAAATAATTGTAACTGATTGTTTTATTCTTTTATCTATAATGGAAAGTTTCATTATTTCATCTTTTGCATCTTTTAAATTTGTAGAAAGTAGAAATTTAAAAACAGCTTGAGTATTTAAAGAATAAGCCGAATATTCAAGATCGCCAGATTCTAATGACTTTGATAATGATGTTTTTAAAATATCCATACATTCTTTTAATGGATGTAGCCAATAATGTTCAAAACAAGCGTAAATCAATGAATTTCTTCCAAGAAAATAATTATTATCATATTTTTTGGCAAGTTCTATACCTGCTTTTCCAAATTGTATCGAATTTTTTGCGTCTCCTAACATTCCATTTAAAACAACACCATAAGAAGTCAAACCAAAACTTGAAGGAACACTAAAACCATGTATCATAGAATACATAGTAGTTTTAATTACCAAAATAGTCATTAAAGATGTATCATAAAAAAATGCTGCTCCTGTTGCTGCTATCATTATATCTAATGTTTGCAATATTTTTGTATTAGTTAGAGTTTTAAATTTCTTAAGATTAGTAATTTTTCTATTTCTAATTATAAGTTTTGATATAAATAATTCTTTTATAATATCAAAAACTGTTGTTTTTTCTGGTTCTTTTATATTTACCCCAAGTATTTTTAAGGCTTGTTTTACTAAAAGCAATGCCTCTCTATATTTTTGAGAGCCAGCATATTTAATTATTTGAAATCTATAAACATCAACTTTGTCCATATCATTATTACAATTTTTTAGAATTTCTTTAAGAATTTTTTCTGATTCTTCAAAGTTTCCATTTAAAAACTCTGCTTCTGCTTTAAGAAGATATATTTGAAATGTTCTTTTATAATTTTTTTGCCAACTCTCATTATCAAGTAAATTTATTGCAATATTAAAATAATTTAATGAAGCATCAAAAGCCTCATTAGATTTTGATTTAAGACCTGCTTGATAATTTAGCTCAATAAGTTGAAATTTTTCTTCTTTATTTAATATATTTTTTGCCAGATTTAATTGGTTTACTATGTTAAAAAGTTTATCCTCGTGAATTTGTTCTCTTTGAATTAACATAAACCTTTTACCTATTTTATAGTGAATTTCTTCTTGTTCTTCTTGGCTAATTAAGCTATAAGAAGCCTCTAATACTCTGTCATGAATAAATTTTCCTTCATTTCCTGTTTTAACTATAATTCCTTGATTAATAGCTTCTGTTATATCATCTAAAGTCTCTTTTTCGGATTTTTCGTAGACAGCAGATAAAACATCAAATGGAAATTTTATTCCTATACAACATGCGATCTTTAAAGTATCTAATGTTTTTTCTGGAAGTTTTTTAATTCGCCCTGCCATAAGTTCTACAACATTGTCAGTAATCCGAGATTGTTGTATTTTATCTAACTGCCACTTCCAACCTTTATCAAATTTAATAAGTTCATCATCACAAAGTTGTTTTATGAATTCTAAAACAAAAAAAGGATTACCACCTGTTTTTTCTAAAATAAGTTTTGCTAAATCTAATACTTTATCATTTTCAATCTTAAAAGAGTCTGATAATAAAGAGCTTATATTTTGGCTAGTAAATGGAGGTAATTTGATATTAACCATATCAACATCATTTTTGCCAATATTATCAAATGCAATAGAAAGAGGATGTCCTATATTTATTTCATTATCCCTATATGCTCCAATAAAAAGAAAATATTCTAATTCATGGTCCATTAGAAGATTTTGAATCAATTTAATACTTGCACCATCAGCCCACTGTAAATCATCTATAAATAATACAAGAGGATGAGATTGTTTGCTAAAAACTTTTATAAAATTTTGAAAAACAAGGTTAAATCTATTTAATGACTCATTAATACCTAATTGTTCAATATATGGCTGACTACCTATTATTAATTCTAATTCTGGGATTACATCTATGATAACTTTGCCATTGTTACCAACAGCTTCTAAAATTTCATCTTTAAATATTTTTATTCTTTCATTGTTTTCTGTAATTATTTGTTTAACCAAACTTTGGAAGGCTTGAATAATCGCAGAGTAAGGAACATTTCTTTCAAATTGCTCGTATTTACCATCTATAAAATATCCTTTTTTTTCGACTACGGGTTTCTGTATTTCGTTTATAAGTGATGATTTACCAATACCAGAAATTCCACCAAAAAATACCGCTCTTTTTTTCCCAGAACAAACAGTGTCAAAAATATTCAAAAGATTTTCTAAATACTCTTCTCTTCCATAAAGTTTTTCAGGAATTTGAAACTTATCAGGAATATCATTTTTAGCAATTTCAAAATCTTCTATTTTTCCGTTTTCAATAAGCATATTGTAGCATTTTTCTAAATCATATATTAAACCATATATACTTTGATATCTATCCTCTGCATTTTTATTTAGAAGTTTAAGAATAATCTTAGATATAACAATATGTATTTTTTTATTTAACTTATTAGGAGGGTCTGGAATTTTTGCTATATGACAATGTATCAACTCCATAGAATCTTTCGCTATAAAAGGGAGTCTTCCTGTAATAAGTTCATACAGTGTAACACCCAAAGAATAGTAATCAGTTCTATAATCGATAGACCTATTCATTCTACCTGTCTGTTCTGGGCTTATGTATGCTAAAGTACCTTCAATTCTTTCTGGGCTTACCATATTTTGATTTTCTTTTGAAAGTTGAGTTGCTATACTAAAATCTATAATTTTGATCTCATTTGTTTTTTGGTTTAAAAGAATATTATGCGGTTTTATATCTTTATGTATTATATGTTTTTTGTGAATTTCTCCAATAATAGATGCTATTTTTATTGCTATTTCAAGAAATAACTTTATATCTATTTTTTTTTTACTAATTATGCTATCGAGAGAAACTCCTTCAAAATCTTCCATTATAACAGCAAGGGTGTGCCCATATTTTACTAAATCATAATTTTTGATTACCCCACAGATATTTAAACTATTACAAATATCATATTCAGTCTTAAATTTATTTAACTTTTCAGGTGTAGGATACTCTTTTTTTAAAATTTTTATTATAACAGGAGTATTATTTTCTTCTGATTTTGCTTTATAAATATTAGAATTAGAACTAGAATATATTTTTTCGTAAATCCTATATCCTGTTACATCGATCATTTATATCTCTCAAATTAATTGAATATTATGTTAGTATATAAAAAATATAAATATACTAATAATTATAAATTTAAAAATAAGTATATGCTATAAAAAACTCGAAAAAGAACTCGTTTTTTTAGGCATATAATCTTATAAATAAGATTATAATTTATAATTATTATATTGATAAATATTAAGATTGTCAATACATACCTTAAATGTTTTAAAGTCTTTTAAAATTTAAATTTAAATAAAAAAAAGCGACATCGAGTAAAGATGTCGCTTTATTGTAATCTAAGTATTTCTTAGTAATATTAATCCAACAAATCAGAATATTCTTCGAGATATTTTTGAAATCCACCATCAATAATTTCTTTTTCGTCTACAATTTTTTGGATATAATCTAAAGTTATTGCTCCAACTTTTGTAGCGGATACTTTACCAAAACCAGCGTTATATAAAGCTAAAGCCTTTGTTAATTTATTGTCTGCTTTATCAAGACACCATCTTAATAATTTTGCACCATTCATTATATTTACATCTGGATTAAAAAAATCTTCTGCTTTTAGCTTAGTAAAAGTATTACTATTTAACTGGCAAATACCTCTATCAATGCTTCTATTTTTATTATAATTTACAGCGTAAACATTAAATCTTGATTCAACTTTCATTAAAGCGATGAGTAGTGATGGTTCAATGTCAAAAGCTTTTGAATGTTTTAAAGTATATTTTGCAATGTCTCTGTTTCCAATATATTCAGCATAAAAATTAAGCTTAAGTTTTTCTGTCAAGGTTAAAGAATCTTCATTAATAATATCATTTGTTGCAATATTCTTTTCAATTTTAGTAATAGAAAGATTTTTTGCATAAGCCTCTTTTAAATTTTTGCCGTCTGCTAGTTCTACGATTAAAACTACACCGCCAAGATATAAACCAAATAATGCAATGTTTTTTAAATTAGCAATTTTTTTCCATTTTTTTGGTTTGTAATAATTATGTTGGATATTAATATTTGAGCGATCTCTTTTATCAATCATAATAACCTCCTGAACTTTTATACTATGACAATGTAACATTAATAATAATAGAAGTCAATAATTATTTTTATATATTATTTCTAAAAAGTAATAAATGTTAAAAATTATAAATATTTAGCATATTATTATTCTTTTTTTTGATTTATTATTTAAGGAAAGAAAAAAAAATTATAATTATTATTAATAAATTAATATATTTTATTCATTCTTTGTTGTAAAAGTAGAAAATTGAAAATCTTGTTTTATAAAAAAAAGATTGACGATTTATAAGCTTTCAAGTATATTCTTAGGTTAGAATAATTTTTTTATTGAAAATTTCTTTAAAAAAAATAGTAAAAATATAAAATTTTACTTGATATTTTGTATCAAACATATATAAAGTGTAATAAAAAAATGTAATTTTTTGTTTTATTTATGTAAGTTTTTATTTCTTAAACCTAAGAGGTCTTGATGAATAAGCTGAATTTAAATTTTAAATCAACTGATAAATTAAACATAGATGTTTATGATATTGAAAATGGAGTAGAAATAATATTTAAAGGTTTTATTGATGATAAAAATCCAGAAGCAATGCTTTCTTCTTTTTTTAATGAAGCTCATGATAAAATTATAAAGAGTTCAATAAAATATATAGAATTAGATTTTACAAAACTTATTTTTTTGAATTCGAGTGGCATTAAAATTTTAATACAATGGATAACAAAAGATGCTACATTGTCGCAAGATAAACAATATTATTTCAGATTAAAAATAAATTCAGATTTTCATTGGCAAGAAAATTCTACTTCAATGTTAAAAATGCTTGTACCTGATTTAATTACAATTTCTAAAGAATAAAAAATAGAAAGGGATAAAAATATGAAAATTTTTTATTATATTGCAACAGTAATTTTAACTATTTTAGTATCAATAGTTTCTGTATTTTTTATTATTACTGAATGGTGGTTACTTTTTATTCCAAGATATAAAAGGTATAAAATGTCCGATCCTTTTTTGATAATACCATGGACTATTGTACTCAATACATTGACTGGGTTAAGAGTGAAAGTTCTAAATAAACAATATGTAGATAAAAAAAGAACTACTCTTTATATTTGTAATCATCAATCATGGATTGATATTCCGACTTTATTAAGTTCTACTCACGCCTCAGCACTTTCAAAAAAAGAAGTAAAATATATCCCTTTTATAGGAATACTAACAATTTATGGTGGTGCTTTCTTTTTTGATAGAGATGAAAAAAAATCGAGACTTGGGATTATAAAAGAAGTAATCGATATGTTAAAAAAAGGATATTCTTTATGTGTTTTTCCAGAAGGAACAAGGAGTTTTGATGGAAATTTATTAGAACCCAATATAACTTTAATAAAACTATGTTATAAATTGAATGTTTGTGTAGTGCCAGCTGCAATAGAAGGCTCTCGAAATGCTTTACAAAAAGGTAATTATTATATGAAATTTTTCCAGAAAGTAGTATTAAAATATGCTGAGCCTTTATACCCAAAAGATTTTAAAAATGATGAAGAATTTGCTAAAGCTTGCTGGGGTAAAGTAACAGAAACACATACTGAAATTAAAACTACTTACTTTAATAAATAATTATTTTATTCTCACAAAAAAGCAAATTATGATTGACAAGAATAGTATGTAAGCTTTATCATTAATTTTAGTTATGCTTAACAAATTCTAATATAGTAAATAAATTTATTCTCTAATTCTGTGGCTAACTAAAAAAATTGGCTAAAATATTTTTATGGAGTAATAAAATGGATTTTTCAAGTTTATTTAATGCAAATCTTAATTGTCCAAAATGTGATGCTAAATTGTCAATCAATTTTCAATCATTTAGAAATGGTAAATTAGTTTGCCAAACTTGTAATCACGAAATAGATGAAGTAGAACTAAAAACATACAATCAAGAAAAAGAACAAAAAGAAGCAGTTGTCAAACCATATAATTCTAAAATTGAATTAAAAAAAGAAAACGATAGTTTTTCTATGTATTTTCCACCTGAAGGACTTACTATTGAGGTTGTAATAGTAGGTTTATTTATGTTAATCTGGGGTGGTGGGGTAGTTTTTTTTACTGCTATTTTTGGATTTCTTGCTTTTTCTGAACCTACAATGAGTTTTGCACTTTTGTTTCTAATACCATTTTGGGCTGTTGTAGTCTATATGTTTTATAATATTTTTTTTACAATTTTTGGTAAATCTTATCTTTACACAGATAAAGAGTATCTTGTATATAAAAGAGTATTATTTTTTTCCTCTTCTAAAAAAATGATAAAAATTAACGAATTAAAAAGCAGTATATGTGATGTCGTTTATGGAAGTAAAGGCGGAAGAACTTATTTTGTAACTATATATTATGGAAGTCAAAATAATAGTCTTAAAATAAGAAAAGCAGCTTTTTCTACAACTACAAAAGAAGAATGTATGTGGCTTGCTAATCAAATAAATGATTTTATAAAAGAAAGTAAAGATGTAACTTCTTATGCAGAGACAATGCCAGAAATAATTGATAATCAAAAGACCGAATTACAATGGCAATGGGTTATTACAAGCGTTTTAATTGGACTTCCGATACTTTTTGCTTGTAATG
Organism: Spirochaetes bacterium GWB1_27_13; assembly: GCA_001829125.1. Taxonomy (GTDB): domain Bacteria; phylum Spirochaetota; class GWE2-31-10; order GWE2-31-10; family MWDO01; genus GWC1-27-15. The sequence goes on from MIAN01000034.1 coordinate 47,501, forward strand.
CTTTAATTTATCCTTTTTTTGGTGGAATACCAGCGTATTTTGTAATAGGACTTATTATTGCTAATTGGTCACCTGGCAAAACAAAAATAGAGCCTGTGATTGGCGTAATTATTTTGACAACTTTGAGCCTTCTTGTAAATTTAATCTTATTACAAACAACATATCCAGAAAATATATCTATTGCATTAAATAAATTTATCGAAATTTATCAAAATATAATAAAAAGGTTTAACGTAGAGGCACACTATGACATAAAAACATTACAAATCATAGTTCTCTCAATTATACATTCTATTCTAAGCTTTTTAGGGCTTATTTTAACCTTCATGGGGGCTTCTTTAGGTGAATATTTACAAGAAAAAAAATATTCTTCTACTTAGGATGTGTTATGAAAAAAGAATATACTTGTATATCATGCCCTTTAGGTTGTCAGCTCGAACTTAATGTTGAATCTGACAATATTTTAGTAAAAGGAAATAAATGTAAGCGAGGTGAAATATATGCAAAAGAGGAATATTTTTCACCAAAAAGAACTATAACAACAACATGTATTGCAATAAACTCAAATAATATTCATAGAATCCCAGTAAAAACAGACAAACCCCTTTTAAAAGAGTACACAATCGATTTATTAAAAGAAATTTATTCTCTAAAAATAAATTTGCCTGTAAAATTAGGTGATATTTTGATAAAAAATTTTAAAAATACAGATGTTAATGTAGTTGTAACAAGAAGCGTTAGATGAATATATACTTGAAATCTCTATACTAATCCCTACGATTTTCTAAAATCTGTTAATTTAAGTTAATAAATTTCTACCAAAAACTAAGGGATTACAAAAAAATCACAATAATATTTGACTTTTATAATAATTTAGTTAAAATTACTAAAAGACTCAAATTTGGGTTTTTAAAATTATATTTTGTGTTTGTAATATTTTTTTAAGGAAAAAAGAATGGCTCAATTTAAACTACCTCTTGGACAAATTGGTCTTGCTTTAGAATTTTATAAGGTTATGATTATTGAAGACTCAAAAACTGTAAGATTGATGTTAAAACAAATTTTATTATCAGAAAAATTTAATCTAATAATTGAAGCTGAAAATGGAATTGATGCGATCCAAAAATTACAAAACGCTCCTGAAAAGCCAGATATAATTTTTTCTGATGTCGATATGCCTGGTATGAATGGTATTGAAGCAGTGGCAGAAATAAAAAAAATAGACCCAAAAATAAAAATTGTTATGGCAACTTCTCATAAAGACGAAGACACTGTAAAAAAATTACTTAACCTTGGTATCTCTGGCTACATAGTAAAACCCTTTGATAGACAACAAGTCTTAGAAAAAATAGCAAAAATAGTAGGAAGAGACGATTATTTGCCTAAATTTATTAGCTAATGATGATAAATTTACCAAAGAGGGTATAATTTAACGCATCGCCTCTTAAATCTCCTCAATTATTTTTTGAAATTGGTTTGTGAGTTGAAGAATTAAACTTTCTTTTGTGTCGTATTGGTTAAAAATTTGTTGATATTTGTTAAAAATCTCATCTTTTAGGTCGCAAAGTTCGTTAAATTCAGCCCTATTTTGTGAATTTGCCTTAAAATCAACATCTTTAAAGTAAACATAGAGATAATGAGGCTTCATTCTGGCTTTAAAATTTTTGTAAGCAAGTTCAAACTCTTCTTTTGTAAAATCACCAACTCTATCGCTAAATAATACGATAACAATATCACATTTTGACATTTCTGTATTTATATAATCCTGTATTTTATCACCTGCAAAGCTATGCTTTAAATCTTCCCACAAAACTAACTCCAAATACTTATTTTTGTCGATAAGGCGGTTATTTGACCTATTAACTAATAATTCCACCGCTTCTCTATCAGAGATCATATCTTTACCAGATGCAAGAAATATTTTTACTTTTTTGTGTGACATAATAGGCTCTTTTTGGCTAAATTCTTTGATATTTATATAAAAATCTTCAATACCTTCTAAAAGTTTTGATATATTTACATCATTAGTAGTTTTTTGACATTCTATCGTCTGTTTTCCCTTATTTTTATAGTTTTTTAGAATATTGTAGTTAAAAAATTGAGGGTCATTATCTTTTTTACATTCCTCACAACAGCAAGGTATCATTTCTTTTAACGGTGGAAAATTTAGCGTTTTGTGGATATAATAAAATTTTTCTCTTATAGCAGAAAGTAAATTTTTTTTATCAATCCCATCTATAAAAATCTTAATTTTTCTATTTAATGGCTCGCTTATAATCAATGCTTTTGCACCTTCATATTTTAAAATAACTCCGTATTTCCAATAAGTATTGTTATCTATAAGATGATTTGTTATGACTATAAAACGAGGCATAATACCTGCTGGCATAAAATCGTATTGATATTCAAATCGTAAATTATCTTTATACTCCCAGTTAAAATCAGGTCTTGCTTGCGGAAGAAGTTCTGGGATGATGTATTCCTCAACTTCTGGTATCTTAAAACATAATTCAAATTTTTTCATTAACTCAAGTAGGTTTTTGTGTTGAGTCTTTGGATAACCTTTCCATATCAACTCAATGTCAGTTAGATTAAATTTACCCTTTTTTAGTAAAATCTCCTTTGTATCAAGCACTTTATACACTGCATCAGTTGCCCATTCTGGCTTTAAAAAAATAATTTCTTTTAATATTGTGTTATCATTAAAATTTAAAAAAACGCCAAGATCATGATAATATCTACTCAAAAACATTGATTTTTCTTCATTAAGATAATATTCTTTACAAATATCCTCGTATTCTATATAATTTATATAATTTTTGTTTAAATCTTCAAGTTTTTTTCTAATATCAATCCATGTTTTTGGTAATTTACTACCTACATGTGGAAGATTTTCTATATTACTACGGATAATTTGACTAAGTTCATCAATACCAGCCCCAGTTTTTGCACTTACTTTAAAAAATCCAATTATATTTGGAAATTTTTCTTGTATGGTTTTTTCATCAATAGTTTTTAGCCTCTCATCAGTTTTATTTAAAACAACTATTATTGGCGACTCATTAGTTAAAATCCTAATTGTATTAAGCCAGTAATCAAAACTCAATATATCAGTATCTTTACGAGCCTCCCAAACAAAAAGATACAAAGACCTCTTAGTCAAAAAAAATTGATGTGTCGAATGATATATCTCCTGACCTCCAAAATCCCATATATTTATCCTAAAATCATTAGTTTTATTAGTTTTTACATCCCACCTTCTAATATCAATCCCTTCTGTTGTTTTTTCTTTAGATATATCAATATTTGGGTCAATTAATTTTTTCATCAAACTTGTTTTACCAACATCCCCCTCTCCTACAATCAAAAGTTTTGCCTCAAATAATTCAACTTCTTGAGATTTTTTTAAGTTTTCAAAATAGTTTTTTATCGCATCTTTGCCTTGTTTAAATATTTCGATTGGTGGGGATTCAATGGGATTACCATCCAAATTTAATCCTTTTTCTAAAAAATGTAAATGTTCTTCCAATATATAAATTTTTTGAAAACGAATTATCCATTCTTGAAGTTTCTTTATTTTATTTTTTTTTAAATTTAATAATTCTAATTTTTTTAAATCTTTTAAAGGTAATATATCACTTACATGATTATTTCTTAAATTTAAAATGGTTAAATTAGTTAAATCTTTTAATGCTGATATATCAGTTATTTGATTAATTTTTAAATCTAGAATATTTAAATTAGTTAAATCTTTTAACGCTGATATATCGATTATTTGATTACTTGATAAATCTAGAATATTCAAATTAGTTAAATCTTTTAATGAAGATATCTCTCTTATTTGATTACCTGTTAAATACAAAGTATTTAAATTAATTAAATCTTTTAATGGGGATATATTTCTTAGTTGATTATGTGATATATCTAAAGTATTTAAATTAGTCAAATTTTTCAATGGAGTTATATCTATTAGTATATTATTATGTGATATATTTAAACTATTTAAATTAGTTAAATCTTTCAATGCTGATATATCAATTATTTGATTATGTGATATATCTAAAGTATTTAAATTAGTCAAGTTTTTCAATGGGGTTATATTGCTTAATTGATTACATCTTAAACTTAAATAACTTAGGTTAATAAAATCTGTTAATACTGATAGATCAAGGTTATTATGACTCAAATATAAATATTGTAAATTTTTAAAACTAATCATTAAGTCATAAAAATTTCTATAATTTATATTAAATATTGAAAGTCCAGTTATCTTATCATTTTTATTTATAGAATAATAACTATAGTCCTCTTTATCAAACTTTTTTATTATTTCATCTTCAGAAACCTTTTCAAATTTTTTCCCAATTCGCCCCTCAATCTTCCTCAATATCTCCAAATCCGTCATAAAAACCTCCAAAATAGGCTAATATTATGGAAACAAGGGGTAGATACCGACAAATTACTCGCTTTTAATTATTAGGAGAATTTTAACACGAAGCACGCGAAGTTCACGAAGAAAATACGGGAAAAATACCTTTTTTAATTAAGTCTTCGTGAAACTTCGTATCTTCTTCGCGTTCTTCGTGTTAAAAATCCACTTTTTTGAAAACCGAGTAATAACTGAGGGTAGTTACCCCTTGTTTTCTGAGATATTTAAATTATATTCTTTATTTGGGATTTATTCAATGGTAATTAAAAAAATCAATAAATTTTTCATAAACAAAATAATTTTTTTATATTTTTTTACTCTGTGTCTTTGTTGAGAAATCCCCTTTCCAAAAATTCTTCAGTTATCCAAAAAATTTGTCTCTTGAAAATGTAGAGAAAAGAGAGTATTAATTAAGCATAACAATTTATTAAATAAATGAGGAATTTTGTTATGAAAAATTTAATGTATTGTGTTTTACTGATTTCAAGTATAATTAATGATTACTTTTATCACGACGATGAATTAATTGATTACTCAATTAACGATATAGTATTATTTGGTTCTTACTACTGATAGAGGTATCAAATGGTTGAACTATTGGTAAAACGCAACTCCCCCCTCTAAAAGTCCTAAAAAAACAATATTTATCTTGTTTATATATAATGTATCGGGATTGTTTTTATACTTTAAATAAATTACATTACTTTTTGGAGGGGGAAAATTGCAATAAAAATAATAATTATTGTAAATGCAGAAAAGACGGAAAAATATATTGATTCTCATTTATTATGAGAATTAAAATATTTTATAGAATGTGAAAAATAAAAAGATGATTGGGTAGAAATACTAAAAGATTTGATATAGAAGGGCTTGCATTGAAAAGAGAGTTTTCAGAATGGTTTTCTGTAAATTTATAAAGTTTAATATAAAAAAAACAAAAAAATATTTCGATAGTTGTAAAAGAAATATACTTGGTAAAAAAAACTTAATAATTTCCTCAATCTATATTCTATAATGTGAACGATTAATAAGAAGAAACAAAGAAAAGATATTTAGAAAAGGAATAAAAATAAAAAAACCT
>MIAN01000035.1 GCA_001829125.1 Spirochaetes bacterium GWB1_27_13
TAATAAATGATTTAACAATTGACTTAATTGCATTCCAAGAATGTGCTCAAAAGAATAACACTGAAATTCTTACTGGAAAAATAAGAACTGATAATATGGCTTATATTATAACAAAAAAACTCAAGGACAACTATGCTCTCGATTATTATTATGTATGGGATTGGTCACATTATGGGTTTAGCGTTTATGAAGAAGGGGTTGCCGTTATTTCAAAATATCCAATTACTTCGAGTGAGTCAAGATATATTTCTACAAATACAAGTAAAAACGATATTACTTCAAGAATTGCAATGATGGGCACTACTAATATTCCATCAATTGGTAATATAAACTTTTTTTCAGCACATACACATTGGATGACATCGTCAACTGATACAGAACATAACTCTCAAGTCCTAAAAATTAAACAATTTGTTACAGATAAAGACACAACTGGCGATGTATCGACCGATCTATCAATAGTATGTGGTGATTATAACTGTAATGCTGCCAATATTTTACCATGGGTTACGCCATACAATACAATGGTTGCAAACAATGACTTTATTGATACTTTTCTTTCTGCTAATCCTAAGGCTAACGATAAACCTCAGCAAGCTATTTATGATACAGTGAAAGGCGATTACCCAGGAAGAATTGATTATATTTTTATGAAAAACAATGTCAAATTTAGTGTTGTTAATTCTATGATTGTATTTAAACCAGATATTGTGGGAACAGTTTCTGACCATTATGGAGTTATCACAAAATTAAAAAAGAATTAGTAACTAGAATGTTTATGGATACTTAACCACAGAACTTTACAAAAGAAGCACAGAAAAAATTTCCGTGCCATTCCATGTAATTCTGTGGCTAAGATTATTATTAATTTTTGATAACAATTGTTAAGCCCATTGTCTTAATTGTATTTTCAGAATATGATAAACTACTAAATTAATCTTTTATCAATTATTCTTTTTGCTTTTCCTTCACTTCTTGGTATGCTTTTTGGCTCAACGAGTCTAACTTTTGTGTGAATATTCAAAGCAGAATACAATTCTTTTTCTATTTCAGATTCAAATTTTTCAAGATTTTTTATTTCATCAGAAAAAAGTTTTTCATTCATCTCAACATTAACTTCCAAGAAATCAAGGTTACCTTTTCTTTCTACAATGAGTTGATAATGTGGCTCAACGCCTTCGAGCTTTAACAAAACTTCTTCTATTTGTGATGGGAATACATTTACACCTCTAATGATTAACATATCATCAGTTCTACCAAGTAGTCTGTGCATTCTAACAGTTGTTCTTCCACACTTACAAGGAGTATGATCTAAAAACGTAATGTCTCTTGTTCTATATCTTAATATAGGTGTTCCTTCTTTTGTAATTGTCGTAATAACAAGCTCACCTTTTTGTCCGTCAGCTAGCACTTTACCAGTAGCAGGATCGATTATCTCTGGATAAAAATGATCTTCGCTTATGTGAAGTTTATCTTGATATTCACATTCTGAAGCAACTCCAGGACCAATAATTTCTGTAAGCCCATAAATATCGTAAGCTTTTAAGTGAAGTTTCGCTTGAATCTCGTCTCTCATACTATCACTCCAAGGCTCTGCTCCAAAAAAACCAGCCTTTAAGCCTAATTTTTTAAAATCAACACCTTCTTCTCTACCACCTTCTGCAAGGTATAAAGAATAAGAAGGAGTACAAGTTAATACAGTGCTTTTAAAATCTTGCATAATCTGAAGTTGTCTTTTTGTATTGCCACCTGAGATCGGTAGTACACAAGCACCAAGTCTTTTTACTCCATAATGAACTCCAAGCCCACCAGTAAAAAGCCCGTAGCCATAAGCATTCTGAACTACATCATCTTTTGTTACCCCCCCCATTGCAAGGGTACGAGCCATTACTTCAGCCCATATATCAAGGTCTTTTTGAGTATAAGCATCAACTACTGGTTTACCAGTTGTTCCTGAAGATGTATGAATCTCGATAATATCTTGTAAATCAGAAGCCAAAAGTCCCAATGGATAAACATCTCTCATATCATTTTTTGTTGTAAAAGGGAGTTTTGCTATATCAGATATATCTTTAATATCAGAAGGTTTTACCCCAAGATCATCCATTTTATTTTTGTAAAAAGGTACTTTTTCATACAATTTTTTAACAAGTTCTATTAAATTTTCTGTTTGGTGTTTCCTCAACTCATTTTCTGACATTGTTTCATATTTAGGATTCCAAATCATTTATTTACTCCTTTACCAATTAAAAAAGCATTCCAGTTTTCATCGAATGTTCCATCTGGCACATTTGCAGAAATTGCTTTTTTCCATACATCCTCTGTAAAATTAATATGATTTGAAACAAAACCTAATAATGCAGTATTTAAATATTTTGGTTTACCAATTTTTTTAATTAATTCTTCTGGAATTATGGTTATTACATTATTGTAATTTTTTTTCATCTTTTCTTCTATACCTTGTGGATAATCATTAATTTCAGCAGGAAGAATTTGAGTTTTCATAAAAAATATTTTTGTTTCTTCATTTACATAAGAAAGCCATCTTAGGGTTTCCATTTCTTCTAAAGAAATAAGAATATTTGCTTCTGACTCTGGGATAACAGGAGAAAAAACTTTTTCGCCAAATCTAATGTGACTAAAAACAGAGCCTCCTCTTTGACTCATCCCATGTATCTCACTCTTCTTTGCATCAAATCCAGCAAGCATTGCAGCTTCGGTTATTACATCACTTGCAAGGATAATCCCTTGTCCACCAACACCTACAATTAATATATTAAAAATGTTATTCAAAATTAAACTCCTATAAATATTTTATTAAATTTATTAAAAATTTTACCCGCCACGCGAGTACAAGTCATTTTGCCAAAAATTATAAATTTAACTTACTAAATATTAAATAATTAGAAAGTCATAATTAATGTAATTTGTGACAATCAAAAAGACTTATATTATAATATCATTTTTTAAAAAATAATAAATAAAAATTTGAAAAATTTATTGAATATTATAATTTTATAAATTTTGTATTAATTATCAAATTGGTTTAAGAAAAAACGTTTGGCAATATATTTTTATAAAAAAATTATAAAATGAATTCCTATCTCCTATCCAAAATTTCTGCGTTAATCCGTATAATTCTGTGGCTAATTAATTTCCCTCGACATACCATTAAGTTAAGTATTTTTTTTAAAAAATTTAATTTTTATGGTTATTGAATACCTTTAGTATTTAAAAAATTACCATAAATTTTGTCTGATTTTAAAATATGATTTGCAAGCCAGTCTTTTAAAAACATAATAACTTCTATGCTCATTATAGCATTTGTTGTTTCAAATTTTTTCTTTAACTCGAGGGCTTGGGCTGTGAGGTCTTTGTGTTCTTTGAGATGTTTTTGATAATCAGGATAATCGTATTTTTGCATGAGTTTTTCTTCTGCTGCAAAGTGTTCTACTGTATAATTAACAAGTTTTACAAAGACATCCATTAAAACATGCTTACCTTTACCTTCCATCATCGCCGAATGTAGTTGATTTACCATATCAACAAGTTTTTTATGTTGATTGTCAAATTCTTTTACACCAACGCTTAGAGTATCACTCCAGTTTATATATGCCATAAAACCTCCTTAATTCTTTTGATATTTTAAAAAAAATCAAATTTCTTGTCAAGAAATTTAATTCTTCTCCACCAAATACTTCCAATATCTTACTGGAATAAATTGCCTTTGAAGTTTTAAGTTTTTTCTTTCTTCTATTGCGATATTTTTAAAATAGGTCTTCCATAAATTTTGATAGAGTTCTTCGTCTTCATGATAATTTTTTTTAATGTCGTCATACGATTCTACACTTATTATTTTAACAGTTTTTGTATCGTAGAATGCCCCAACATTTCTTTTTACATCGTGTATTAACCATTCTTGTGAACTAAATCTTTTTTTACAGTGATTTGTAAGTAAAAAGACGATATTATTATCTGGTTCTATTTGTGCGTAATATAAATCATCTTTTAACTTCTGAAACCGTAAAATACCCAAGAATTTCTGCTTTTCTACCGCAACTCTTTTAACTATTTCTCTAATTGGTAAAATAATATCATTTGAATAATAATCATCAATGTTTTTTTCTAATTTTAAACAAAGTTTTACATAGAGATAGATTTTTTTTTCGATACTTTTATCACAAGATAAAAAACAATAATAGACATTTCGTAAAACCTTATAGTCAAATTTAGACAAAAGAGTTTTGATTACAGTTTCTGCTTTTTTAGAATCTGTTTTTATATTTATTTTTTGTGCGAATAAATCTATGGTATCAGAATCATCAGTTGAAATATCAGAAACTTCATCATTATTTTTAATAGTTTCATATAAAACAGTTAGAAAACCTTCAAAACTTCCATCATAAGTATAAACAGACATAAATATCCTAAATTAATACAAATATTCTCATTTTTAATATAAATTAGTTAAATTATTAGATATTAATATTTTTTTTAATTCTTTTTGCTAAGTAATAAATTAAATATTAAGTTAATATTATCTTTTTTTTCACAAAAATTGCTTTTTTTGTTTTATCTATTCTTATCTCAAATAAATTTTTGTAATTTGAAAACAATTTTGATAATTTTGAAAATCCATGTGTTCTTACATCAAAACCTGGATCTAATTTTTTTAAATTATTTGCTATTCTACTCAAATTTTTCCATTCAGATTCTTGCTCTATCATTTCATAAGCTTCAATTAATAAAGGCAAAGGGTCTAATTGTTTTTCTAAAGAATCATTTTTTTCTATCTTTGTTTCATTATTAATATCTTCTTTTATTTTCTCGTAATTTTTTTCAATATTTTCAACATATTTAAATTCGTTACAAGCATTTACTAATGATTGAGGAGTTTTTTTCTCACCAATGCCTATAACAATTTTTCCAGATTCTCGTAACCTAATAGCAAGTCTTGTATAATCACTATCACTAGAAACTAAAATAAATCCATCAACAAATCCAGAATACAAAATATCCATTGCATCAATAATCATAGCAGAGTCTGTTGAATTTTTACCAGATGTATTTCTAAACTGCTGAATTGGTTGAAGAGCATGAGATGGAAGGGCTTGTTTCCATGATGATAATTGAGTTGTTGTCCAATCTCCATATATTCGTTTTATTGTCAGCAAACCATATTTTATTGATTCTTTCATAATGAGTTCTATCTTATTTGCTGAAACATTTTCACTATCAATCAATATCGCTATTCTTTTTTCTTGAAATGACTTTATTATGTTTTTGTCATCCATAAAACCTCCTAATTGTTACAATTTCTTTTCTATACTATCAATCACTGTTTTTAGAGCCTTTATTCTTGCGTAATACTTTGAGTTTGACTCAACAATAGTCCATGGAGCATACGAGGTATTCGTCCTAAAAATCATTTCATCAATTGCATTTTGATAGATGTCCCATTTTTCTCTATTACGCCAATCTTCCTCTGTTATTTTCCACTGTTTGTAAGGAGTATTTTGCCTTTCGTTAAATCTTTTTAATTGTTCTTCTTTATCAATTTGTAACCAAAATTTAACTATTACAAAACCAGAGTTGTCTAAAAT
>MIAN01000036.1 GCA_001829125.1 Spirochaetes bacterium GWB1_27_13
GACTCAGACGCAAAAATGACAAACTTAGACAAACTCACTAATTGGAAAATAACAGAAAATAGTGAAATTCTAACAAACAATAAAGGCATATCTTTCCAGTTTTTTACTTATGAAAATGATGATAGTAAAACCTTTTAACATAAATAAATTTTAATAAGAATGTTCTTATTCTAAAGCATTATATAATTAACATAAAGTTTTTTTTGTTAAAATTTTATTCCATTCCTCGTGAACTTCGTGTTTTATCTAAGATTTATTTTATTAGATTGAAGTTCGCATTAATAACTATTTTATCCAGTCCAATACCTTATTTTTACTATCTGCAAACAAAATATCATCTAAAGCATTATCAAGTTTTTCTCCATCAAAACACTTTTCGACTAATTGTTTCTCAGCATCAACTGCCCCAAATCTCTTTGATAATAAACGGATTAAGGTTTGTTGTTTTCCTTCGATCTTCCCCTCGATCTTCCCCTCGATCTTCCCCTCGATCTTCCCCTCGATCTTCCCCTCGATCTTCCCCTCGATCTTCCCTTCAATCTTTCCGTCGAGTCTTCCTTCAAACCTTGCAGTTTCAAATACTGATTTCTGATAACTTAGATTTTCAAGGTAACTTTCGTATTCTGCTCTTTCTTTATCATTCATTTTTAGTACATCAAGTTTTTCTTTGGCTTTGTTTATATTTTTTGCTTTAAAATCTTCTTTAATCATCCCATTCTTAAAAAAATAAATCCATTCATCAATGTGATTTTTTACTTCGTTATTAAAAGTTCCAATTCTTATCAAATAAGTTTGAGGAAAAATATCAGATATTTTTTCTATATTAAATAATTTTTTCTGGCTTTCATTCAATTTTAACAAATCATTATCATTAATTCCCACAAATTGTGTTGTCCCTTTATACAAATAATCGCTTCCACTTCCCAAATCGAAATAAACCAAATGAACAGTTATTACTTTTTTTAACTCACTATATTTTTCACTTTTTTGAAAATATTGTGTGGTGAGTTTTGAGATTCCATAAAGTATTCTATGAAAATAATCAAGTTCTTTATCATATTGAACTTCAATTAATATAAGTGTGTTATTTGAGTCTTTTGCAAGCACATCAACTCTGTTAAATTTATCCTTATCATTTTCCTGATTACTCTCACTTTCTAATAACTCCAAAATTTTTATGTCAGTGTAAAGTAATTCACTCAAAAACCCTTCAAGAATATCAAAGTTTTCTTTATTTCGTAATATTTTCTTTATCGCCCAGTCAAATGTTACAAGTTCTCTTTCCATCAAATTTTCCTACAATGAAGTTATACCTAAAATATAATGGTTTTATGACAAATAATCAAGATATTTTTTGTAAGAAAAATTGAAAATCTCCCAATTTAATTGACGGTTTTAGAGTAATAAATTATACTTTTATCTCAATTTAGGGTAGGGAGAATATTATGGCTGATATTTTAACATTAGTAATATCTTTTTCGCAGTTTGTTATAGGGCTTGTTGCTGATAAAGTAGGCGATATGATTGTCAATAAAATCGAGGGTAATAAAGAGGAATTAGATAATAAATTTAAAAATGCAGTAAAATCTGTAATAAAAAGGATAAAAAAGGATAAAAAAGAAGATATTGGCTATATAAATGAGTTTTTTAGTGACAAAAAGAATATTGAAGAGCTAATTAAACTCTTATTTATCAATGAAAATATAAATTTAGAATGTCTTACAAATAGGTTTGATACTGTTTTTTTAAATGATGATTTTATACCACAATTTATAAATGAACTCAAAGCTGAATTAAAAAAAGATAAAGATTTTGTTGATATATTGAGTGATAAAGAGATATATAATAAAATAATAGAAAATAACGACTATCTTAAAGATATAAACGAAAATCTTGGGAAAATAAAAGATTATATTGTAGATAATTTTGATTTTGATAAATTTTATAATGATTATAAAACTTGTGCATTAAATAATCTATCTGATGTAAATTTTTTGGGGTTAGATGTTAGGTCTAATATCAAAAAGAATCAAAAAAGAAAGGTAAAAGATATTTTTGTTAAGCCTTATTTTGAAAAATATAAATATGAAGAATATCGCAAAAATAGAACATTCTCACCTATTAACTATTATAAATTACTAAATAAAGACGAAAATTTGGTAATTTTAGGTAAACCAGGCTCTGGCAAATCAGTTTTGGTTAAATCATTAATTTGTGATATTTTAGAAAATGAGCAATCAGATTTTGGCGATAAATATATTTTTGAATATATACCATTTCGTATCGAATTAAGAGAATATCTTGCAAAAAAATCAACATCTTGTAAAAATATTGTAGAATATCTTACTTTTTTACTAGGAAATGAATATTGTATAATAAATTTATCTGAAAATAATATAAAACATATATTAGAAACAAAAAAAGTTATAATTTTTTTTGATGGATATGATGAAATATTTAGTATAAAAGACAAAATAAGTATTAAAAATGATATAGAAAATATCCTAAATGTATATAAAAATTTACAAATTGTAGTTACATCAAGGGTAGAAGGCTATAATGAAAATGTGAAATTTAGCCAAAAATTTAGTGAAGTTATAATTAGGGATTTTAATGATAATCAAATCGAAGAATATGTAAATAAATGGTATAAACATGAAGAAAACGACAAAAATCAAAGAGAAAAAGAAATTGAAATATTTTTAAAAGAAAAAAATACTATTAATAAAGAATTAATTACAAATCCATTGTTATTAGCATTGATAGTACTCATTTATAGAAATAATCTAAAAATACCAGAGTCAAAACTTGATATATATAAAAGTTGTACCAAAACATTGGTTGATAAATGGGATACAGAAAAAGGATTAAAATTTAATCTACCTTCAAGTATTGCAAATAAAAAAGAGTCTTTATTTGGAGATATAGCATTTTGGCAATATGAGATATTGAGTCTTAAAAAAGATAAAAATATAACAAATGAAATGGTTATATCTATGTTATCTAAAAAAATAATAGAAAATCATAAAATAACAGAAAATTTTGAAGAAGCAACAAACCTTGCAACTCAATTTATGGATTATGCAGAAAAACGCTCTATTTATATTGAAAATAATTTTACACATAAAACTTTTCTTGAGTATTTTACAGCTTATTGGATTTATGCTTGTTATGAAAAAAAACATAAGACAAAAGAAAGAGATAAATTATTAGAAAAATATATAAATAATCCTTTTTGGTTTATTGTATTTGAATTATTTTTTAAATTTATTGATGAAGACTCTTATGATACAGATATTATTGATGGTTTAATAGAAACTCAATTGTCAAATAAATCCAGTTATAATTTTTTAGTTTACGTAATCCCTACTCTTAAAAATATAAGCAATAACACAATAAAAACTGTAATAAAAAATTCTTTAATTTATGTAATGCAAGATATAAAATTTGGTAGTTCTATATTTTATAATTTTAAAACTTTTATATCAAAAGAACATATTTTTAGTCTATATAAAGAGATTTATGAAGAAATATTTATAGAATATATAGAAAAAGATGAATTTTTAGAAAAATTGATTATATTTGGATTAGAATTAGAGTTAAATAAATCAGATAGTAAATATATTAAAGACTTAATATCTAAAAATAAAAATTTTAGCGACAAGATTGATGAATTATCTAATAAAAATATTAATATTTTTGTTTATATTAGAATTAAAGATGATTTTAATACTTATATTGATTTTATAAATAAATTTGGAGTTGATAATTTTTTTAAAGAAATTCAATTTTTATTTTCAATGGATATTTTTTTTGATTCTTTTTCAATTATTAATAATTTTTTTGACTATCAACTCAATAACAATAATTTTCATGATTTTGAAAAAAATCTAAATATATTAGAGTCTCATAATTTATTAAAAAAAGATATTATAAAATTTTTAATAAATAGAGGAATTCATTTAGATAAAGAAAATATAATAAATGCAATAAAACTAACAAATACTATAAACGATAAAAAAATTTTATGTATTTTATTTTTGACTTTACATAATATTTATAATAATCAATTTATAATTTCAAATGACTCTTTAGAAAAAAAATATTCTACTGGTTTAGTATTAGCAATCTCCCAAAGCAAACATAAAGATTTAATAAAAAAAATTATAAATAAACAAATTAAAATAGAACAAATATTTCAATTATTAGACTTAAATATCTATGATTATAAATAAAAACCAACAAAACCAAAGGAAAATCAATGATTTTAGAGATAATTAAAAAAATAAAAAATATAATGGCTTATAAAGAGCAAATTGTTGAAAAAATATTATTTATACCAAAAAGTTTTTGATTTGTCACAAATTTTAGGTATATAATTACACGATTTAATTTTTGTTAATTCGTATCAATCCGATTAATCTGTGTTATAAATATACAAAAATAACATTTGATTTTAACTTTAAATTTGAGTAAAATATATAACACGGATTTATTAGATTACACAGATTAAAATTATGTAATTAATTGATATTAACTAATGAGGTTTTGTGAATTCTAGCAAACTAAAAACTTTTGGGTATAGTATTATGGAGGGAAAATATGATTTTGAGTCATATTGATATACAAAATGATAAAGTTATTATTCCAATAGAAGAGTGGGATAAAATAATTGTAAGTTTAAATAAAATCGAAAAAGTTGAAATAGAAAAAAATAGTAAATCTTGGAAAAGAAAAATTAAAAAAATAAAAATAAAAGGTAATTCTTTATCAGATACAATTATTGAGGAAAGAAATGAAAATATTTATTGATACTTCATCCTTAGTAAAAAGATATTTAGTTGAAATTGGTAGCGAAAAACTTGATTTGTTATTTGACGAATCCGATGATATATTTGTTTCATTTATTACAGAAATAGAATTTAATTCGTCTTTAAAAAGAAGATTGTTTGATTATAGTATAAATGAAATGGATTATCAATATATTTTAAACGAATTCTATCAAGATTTAAAAGATTTTAGTGTTATTGAGTATTCTTTAACTATTAAAAATCGAGCAATTGATTTAATAAAAAAACATCAAATTAAAACATTAGATTCTATTCAATTGAGTTGTGTAAATACGAATATCATAGACAAATTTATAACTTCAGATGAAAAATTATATAATGCTTCATTAAAAGAATTTAAAAATAAGTCGATTTTAATAAAATAAAATCAATAAATCGAGTTACACCATGAAAAATAATTTTTTGTTTCTAAATAACAATAATCAGGTTGAATTTATTAAAATTTTAAAAACAATAGACTCTGATTTTTTTTCTTACAATTTCTCAAAAGAAACTTTTAATATGTTTAGAAAATATCTTGATATTAAGGACGAGATTTCTTTTATTCTTTTTGTGGATGATATACCTGCTGGGGTTTTTCTTGGGTCTATGAGAGGAAAAAGGGGTTACATATCCAGTATGATTGTTATAAAAGAGTTTAGGGGTCGTGGGCTTGGGAGACTCATTCTACAAAAAGGCTTGTCTTTGTTCAAAGAAAAACATTGCTCTGAGGTTGAACTTGAGGTTTTGCAGGATAATCTTTGTGCAATAAATTTGTATAAATCTCAAGGTTTTACTATTTCAAACGATATTTTAAATTATAAAAACGAAAAAAATAGCTTTTTTGTGGATAATTTTTTTGATTATAAGGTAGAACAGGCAAATACATTCACATTCCAACCCCTTTATAGAATGTTTTGTAAAGAAAAAAGAATTTGGTTTAAAAATCTAAAATCTTTAGTGAGCCTCTTAGATGACTACGCTAAACAATTGTATTTACTCAAAAAAGATAATCAAATTTTGGGATTTGCTATAATATCAAGAGAGTACAATGTATTAAGATTTTATGACATTTTTCTAAAAAATAAATATTTACAAACCTTTCCTATATTTTTATCATTACTATTAAAAAACGAAAAAATAGTAAATCTAAGAGGTTTTTATAAGAATGATGAGATTTGCAACATAATCGAACAAAACGGATTTTTTTGTGATATGAAACAGTTTGAAATGGTAAAAACTTGTTAGTAATAAAGATAAATTCCCACAAGTATATATTTAACTAATTGACTATTTTTATTCATCCTATGTAATAAAAAAGAATCAGTGAACTTATTAGCTTACATTAAACAAATTCAGATTAATTTGGTATAACAAAAAAGGCTATCTTAAAACCTTAGTTCTAAGATAGCCAAATTACGGAGTAATATTTATGGTAATTAAAAGATTATGGTTTTAAGTAAAGACCATCATCTCCAATTTTACCAGGTCCATTTAATACATAGACTCTTGCATTACCTTGACCACCGCAACCAGCGTATAAACTTCCGTTTGTTACATTGATTACATTGCCAGTAATTGCATCTTTATAAGTTCCATTTGGGATACCACTAAATGTTGCATCACCAGAAACTGTAACGAGTACAAAGCTATCTATGCCTTTGCTTGAGTCAGTAAATCTTCTTTTGAATGCCATTCCACCACCAGAAATACCTTCTGTTGTATATTGCCCTTTTTGTAAAGCAGGTACGAGTCTTCTGATTTGGTTTAATCTTTGTATATGTTTTGCAAGTGGATGTGCTAATGTTGTTGCCATGTTTCCAGTAGCACTTGAGTATTCACCAAAACTTGTAACATTAACTGTACCAGTGATGTTATCACCAAAGTATGCTCTACCTGTATTTGAAAGTTTATCGTTTGGACCAACATCAATCATTTTTCCTTTTTGGAATTCGATTTCACTACCATAGAATAAACAAGGTATTCCTCTAAATGTGAATATTAAAGCTAAGTCTTCTGCCCATTGTCCTTGGCTACCAGCAAATCTTTGGTTTTCTGGAGCTCCGTCTGGTGCATAGTCGTGTGAGTCAACATAAGTAACATTCCATGTAGCATCGTTATATACATAGTCATTTCCAACTGCAACACCAAAAGCGTCTCTTGCATTGTTAAAATTCCAGTGCATTGTGAAATCTATTACATCAAGACCTGATTTTTTTGACACATCTGGAGTTCTATAAGTATTGTTTTTTAACAAATAGTTATCACTTGATGGTTGATTTGCTGTTGTGCTATTATCTGTCCAGTTTTGAGCAACAGAATTTTGATTTGTAACTCTATCACCCCAAGCATAAGTTTGTGATTCTTTCCATGTAAAGAATGGAGAAGAGATTGCAGGGATACCATTATTCCATACTTGTCTATATCTTGAACAAACTTCACCAAAGATGTAGAATAAATCTGTACCTCTTGTTTTCCATGTAGGAATATAGTATTTATTGAAAGATAATCTTGAAACATGTTTTACAGTATCAACTCTAAATGAATCAACACCCATATCAATATATTTGTTGTAAGCATCTTGTAAGTATTGAGCAACTGTTGGATTTTCTGTATTTAAATCAACACAGTCGCCAGCAATTTGTCCAGTTTGAACAGTGTAGCTTTCCCATGACATGCTTTTTTCATGATGGTAAACAAATTGTGTATCTTTTGTATCTTCTTTCATTGCTGCAATTCTTGCACTGTATTGTTGTGCAGGAGTTAATGTACTGTAATTTGCTGGTAATAAACCATTTGGATCAGTTTTAACAACTGAAGCAATTGTGTCATTTAAACCAGTTGGGGCATTTCTTTTAAATAATGGGAATATGTTTTCTTCACCAAAATTACCACTATGGTTTATAACAATATCTTGAATTACTTTTATTCCTTTTGCGTGTGCAGCTGTTATAAATTTTTGGTAAGCATCTTCTGCTGAAGTATCGTAAGATGTTTTGTATCTTGGATCAATTTCTTTAAAGTTAATAGCATGATAACCATGATAGTCGTAACCTGAGCTATTTTTTACTGGAGGTGTAACCCAAATTGCTGAAAAACCTAATGCTTTAATATAATCAAGTTTTTCTGTTAAACCTTTAAAATCACCTCTCCATGCTGGGTCACTATCTGGGTTACCAGCTTGAGCATCATCCCAACAGTGAACGTTTGTAGAAGGATCACCATCATAGAATCTTGGTGTAATTACAAAGTAAATTGTTTCTTCTCTAAAATCTTTTTTGCTAATTGTACCAATTCCATAATAGTAAGTTGCTGATGTTTCGTTACCAGCATTATCTCTAACTAAAAAGTTGAAAGTTGTATTTTTTGATACATTGATTGTTGCACCTGTTAAACCTGCACTTGCATTACCGCTTATATATACAGGAGAAGATGTTGTTGCATTAGAACCATCTGTTGTATAGTAAGCACTTGTTGTTGCGGTTTTGTTATCTGTAATTTTGAATGAAACATTAACAGCAGATGTATATTGTCCAGGTGTTTTTAATGCTTGGATTGTTGGTGCCTGTAAATCAAGATTTGCATCTA
>MIAN01000037.1 GCA_001829125.1 Spirochaetes bacterium GWB1_27_13
ATCTGTACCCCAATCAAAGTAATGTGGCCAATAAACACATGGCACGCCTGGATGTGTTAAGATATAAGCATAACCTTCTTCAATTTTGCTTGATGGGAAAGGCCAATGATTTTGTCCGCCTCCAGGAGAAGGACCAGTATCATGGTTATCAACGAAAGTTACTGACATTTGTGGCCACCAACCAATTGCTCCAATTGGTTTGCCATTTGGATCTTTCAATCTCCAATATTCGCTTCTTTCAGTAGCAAGCATTAATTGCCATTTTGTTGTAAAGTCGAATGCAGTTGATTTGTTGCCAGTAGAATTGATCCAATCCATTAATTTTTGTCTGTGGTAGTTTACATTATTGCCAGAAGCATAATAATCTCCAACAATATCTGGCCATAATTCACCTACTGAGAAATACGGTGCAGTTGCATCATTGTACATACCGTTATAGCTACCAGAATAACCTTTAACATAATCATATCTCCAGCCTTTAAATCCTAGACCTTTTAACCAGTTCATCCAAGATTTAACTTCTGTTTGTACAGAAGCGTTGGAATGATCTAAGTCTCTTCCAGCACCATAACCTGAACCAGAATCATAAGCACCAGTACCTTGACCCCATTCATCATCTTTACAAACTGCTGCATTATTGCTTGAAAAAGATGGATTCGTAAAATCTGCCCAATTTGTTGAACCGCATCTGTGATTAATAACAATGTCTGCTATTGGTTTAACACCATTTGTGTTTAAAGCATTCAAAGCTGCTTGTAATTGTGCTTGTGTACCATTAGAAGAATTTAAGTCTCTCCATTGTGTTGGTAAATAACCTTCACTTGAAGCTGCTTTTGATGGTGGTGGTAACCAAACCATTGTAAATCCACCGTTTTTAATTGCAGTAGCATTGTTTGTAATGATGTTCCATGTTCCATATTTCCATGTTAACCAATGGAAACCTTGTAACATAACATCATTGTTTGATCCAGAGTAAGCATCACTAACATTTGTGCTTACTGATACTGATGATTCTGTTGCACCTTTTTCTACACCTGTTGAGGTTAGATTTGGATTTGAACAAGAAAAAACTACAAAAAAGAGAAACACTAATAAAGGATACAAATACTTTTTGAACATACAACCTCCAATAAATTTTTATATTTATAGAAAATATAATTTATATGTTTTTTAATGTCAAGTAGAATTTTAAAAATAATAAACATTTTGTAGATTTTGTTGATTGTATATTTTTAAGTTTTTCTTTTTTGAAACATCTCTATGGTGAGAAATTCTATATCTGATTCTTTTACAACAAATATTAATTAGTTTTAGCGATAATTAAGATTAGTTAAAACTACAAATAAGGTTAATATCACGAGTAAAACGCAATAAAAAATAAAATTTTGGTTAAAAAATACAATAAATTTAAATATTTATATTTTTTGTTGATTTTTTTTTCTAATCCATCTTGATTTCGTGTTAAAAAATTTATTAGTATTTTAGATAATTAATAATGATAAATTAATTCCCCTCTTTAGTAGAAAGAGGGGATAAGATCAATTGTTACAATGAAATAGATTGGTGTCCTTAAAATAATATTTCCAATTCTACTCAAAAACTTCATACCATAACCTGAACCAGAATCATAAGCACCAGTACCTTGACCCCATTCATCATCTTTACAAACTGCTGCATTATTGCTTGAAAAAGATGGATTCGTAAAATCTGCCCAATTTGTTGAACCGCATCTGTGATTAATAACAATGTCTGCTATTGGTTTAACACCATTTGTGTTTAAAGCATTCAAAGCTGCTTGTAATTGTGCTTGTGTACCATTAGAAGAATTTAAGTCTCTCCATTGTGTTGGTAAATAACCTTCACTTGAAGCTGCTTTTGATGGTGGTGGTAACCAAACCATTGTAAATCCACCGTTTTTAATTGCAGTAGCATTGTTTGTAATGATGTTCCATGTTCCATATTTCCATGTTAACCAATGGAAACCTTGTAACATAACATCATTGTTTGATCCAGAGTAAGCATCACTAACATTTGTGCTTACTGATACTGATGATTCTGTTGCACCTTTTTCTACACCTGTTGAGGTTAGATTTGGATTTGAACAAGAAAAAACTACAAAAAAGAGAAACACTAATAAAGGATACAAATACTTTTTGAACATACAACCTCCAATAAATTTTTATATTTATAGAAAATATAATTTATATGTTTTTTAATGTCAAGTAGAATTTTAAAAATAATAAACATTTTGTAGATTTTGTTGATTGTATATTTTTAAGTTTTTCTTTTTTGAAACATCTCTATGGTGAGAAATTCTATATCTGATTCTTTTACAACAAATATTAATTAGTTTTAGCGATAATTAAGATTAGTTAAAACTACAAATAAGGTTAATATCACGAGTAAAACGCAATAAAAAATAAAATTTTGGTTAAAAAATACAATAAATTTAAATATTTATATTTTTTGTTGATTTTTTTTTCTAATCCATCTTGATTTCGTGTTAAAAAATTTATTAGTATTTTAGATAATTAATAATGATAAATTAATTCCCCTCTTTAGTAGAAAGAGGGGATAAGATCAATTGTTACAATGAAATAGATTGGTGTCCTTAAAATAATATTTCCAATTCTACTCAAAAACTTCATAAGCTTCGTTATTTAAAACAAATCTTACATTTTTACCAAGTGACAAAAACTTTGCTGAATCTGGATATTTTTTCAATAGCTCAAAATATTCTTTTGAGGCAAATTTTATTTTATTTACCTTTGTTGATTTGAGAGTCTGAAGTTTTGAGTCAACCCAATAATTATCAGTCTGATAAACAGCTCTTCCTTGAATATTTTTGTACTGTTTTTGCAAAACAATTTGATTGCCTTCATTATCTTTAATTATCCTTTGTTTTTGAGTCTCATTTATATTATTTGACTGATTGAGGTCTTGCAATTCTTTACTTATAGTAACGCCGCCTTCACCACTTTTTTCAGTCTTCATTTTATCATAAGTTTTTTTATTTTCCTCTAAGCCTCTGTTATCTTTTTTGTTGAATGTTTGGTAAATGTCTGGCATATCATTTCTTTCTGTTCGTCTGGTTTCATCTTCTACAATCAAATAACTTGTGTAAGGTGTTACTATGCCATATTTTCGTGCAAGGATAACAATTTCATCAACAATTTCTTTTTCTTCCTTATGAAGCCTTATTTGGTCAAGTAAAAAACCAATTCTACGAGATGCCCAAAGTTGCGGAATTGCACCATCTTTTGTGTTTTCTAAAGGAAAATTGGCACTAAATTTATAATTTTGGCTTTTTTTATTCATTATTCCAGTTAATTCAACATTAACGTCGCCATTTCCAGTATATCGACCAATAAGACTAAGAGACGAACCTTTAAACAAATCACCCAATTCTTTTGGATACATCTTTGATACTTTTACATTTCCATTAAATTTTAGGTTAATATTTGTTAATACAGGTGAATTTATCTTAACAAAAAAATTGGATATTTTTACTTCGATGTCTTCGTCTGGGGTAATGTAAGAACGATACGCTTTTGTAAGTTCTGTAATTTTATCAAGTAGATGAATATTTATATCATAACCAATTCCAAATGTAAAAATTCTGACATTATTTTTATTTTCTTTTTCAATCATTTTTATCAATTTGTCTTCAGTCGTTTCACCTATTGTCGGTTTGCCATCTGTGATAAAAACAATTATATGTAACCGATTTGAGTTATCTTTGCTAGCAATAGCAAGTTTTAATGCTTCTTCAATGTTTGTACCACCAATAGGCTCAATTTTTTTAATAAAATCCATTGCTTTAGCTTTATTTTCTTTATTTATAGGATTTAATTTTCCTGTAAAAGATTCTGCCTCTGTGGAAAATCTAATTATTTCAAACCTATCTTTTTCATTCAAACTATTTACACAAAACTCTAACGCTTTTTTTGCTTGCTCCATATTCTTACCATTCATACTACCAGAATTATCAAGCACAAAAGTAACATCTTTTTCTTCAATCTCTTCCTTGTTAATATCAAAACTTGGTGTTATATTTATATAAAAAAAACCATCGTCATCTTTTTCTTTATAAGTAATCAAAGACATCCCAATTTTAGAATTTTGAGTACTAAAATATAATTTAAAATCAATGTCTGGCTTTGTATTATTTTCTTCATAACTTGCAATCATAAAATTTTTATCTTTTTTAACAATATCAACATTATGCGTTGTAGAATACACATTTTTAACTTCATCAGATGATTTTATATTTACAGTAATCGATACATTCTGCAGAGGTTTTGTAGAAAATTTTTCTGTATTTAGAGGATACAAATATTCCACTGTCCCCATATCTTTATTTAAAATCTCATTATAAGAAATTTTAACTCTTTTTTCACTTCGTGGCTCTATCGGAAAAATCCTCACCCTAAAAACATCCACTCCATCATACTCAAGTAAAGCAGGATCAAGTTGAACTCTAACAATGTCTTCATATATTTTACGAGCTTTTGATGCATCGAGTAACTCTGCCTGCATCTCTTTGCCATTTATAAACATACTAAATTTTTTGATAACAGCACCCTTTGGTACTGGAAACAAATAAATTCCTTCAAGATTACGATTGGTTGGATTGTAGAATGTTTGGTCAATGTTAGTCGTTGCATACAAATCATTTATCTCAACTGTAACATTATGATTTTTGACCTCCAAAACAAATGGACTAGCCCGTTCCTCTGGATTAACAATTATAAACCCATCTGCATACAAACTAAAACTACAAATTAAAAATAGAATTATAATTATATTCTTCATAATACCCTCCGTTCTTATATATATTATAGGATAAAATTTTAATAAAAACCATCCTTTTTACATCTATCACAAAAAATATACAAATATATTAAGAAATGCTAATTGTATATGTTATATCTCTATAACCAAGTATTTTAAGGTAGAATCGTGATAAATAAACAAAATTAGATAAAATCAGTTATTTAAATGTATATTGTAATAATAAATTATTTTTATTAAATTTAAATTAGCTATTGAATTATACAAGAAAATATATTATATTAACCAAATGATAGAAAATCCACTTGGTAAAAAAATTAATTTTATTTCAAATTACGACGCTTCTTTGTTGTTTGCTATTCCACGAGGTATAAACCGAGCAAAAATTGGTATTGATGAGCCTTTTTTTGGTGGTTTTGATGTGTGGAATTGTTATGAATTTAGTTATCTAAATGAAAAAGGAAAACCAATAACAAAAGTTTTAAAAATAGTGTGTCCTGCTGACTCCGAAAATATTGTTGAGTCAAAGTCACTAAAACTTTATTTAACAAGTTTTTCTATGACAACATTTGAGCATCAAGATGATGTTTTGGAAGTTATAAAAAATGATTTGTCTAAGATTTTAAACACAAGATATATCAAATTATTTTTTGATACAAAAGACAAATTTAAATACACAACTATTCCACATAATAAATTAATTGATAAACTCGATGTTGATATAAAAGAATACAATTTAAATCCATCAATTTTACAAGTTACAGAAAATAAAAAAGGTAAAACTATAGAAAAATATTCTACACTATTAAAAACTAACTGCCCAATAACAAATCAACCAGATTATGGGGTAGTTTACATAAAATATAAATCGGATTTTATGATTACAGATGAATCTTTGTTAAAATATATTGTTTCTTTTAGGCAATATTCTGATTATCACGAATCTTGCTGTGAAAAGATTTTTTTTGATATATTTAACTTAATAAAGCCTGAGCTTCTTGTTGTGAAATGTTTTTACACAAGGCGAGGTGGAATTGATATAAACCCTCAAAGATTTTTTCCTGACACAGAAAATGAAGATTTTTATTTTCATTACTGGAGGCAATAATTTTGAAGGTTTTAGTTCTTTGTGTAAATAGAGAAAAATTTCCAGACCCCGTATTTCCGATCGGTGCATCGTATATCGCCCATTCTGTAAAAAAAGCGGGATTTGAAGTCTCGATTTTTGACGCATGTTTTTCTTCTGATGTAGAAGAAGAATTAAAACAAAAATTAGTTAAATATAAACCAGATGTCATTGGTTTTTCTATAAGGAATGTTGATAATATTAGCTTTCCTATTGCAGAAAATTATTTGCCATATTACAAAGATTTAATTTCGGTTTGTAAAAAAAATTCTACTGCAAAAATTGTACTTGGAGGCTCTGGATTTTCTATTTTTCCTGAACTATATATGGAAGAATTGAAAGCTGATTATGGGGTAAGAGGCGAAGGTGAACATAGTTTTGTTAAGTTATTAAAAGACATTCAAAATAATAATGAGCCTACAAAAAAAATAATAAATAGTGTATCTATTGAGAATATAAACTTAATTCCTGATAGAATAGGTTTTGATGTTGAGCAGTATTTTAAATTTTCTGGATGTTTAAACATTCAAACCAAAAGAGGCTGTTCTTTTTCTTGTAATTACTGTACTTATCCTTTGTTAGAAGGCACTTCTTATAGATTTAGAACAAAAGAAAATGTTGTTGATGAAATCGAATATTGGTATAACGAAAAAGGAATAAATTATTTTTTCTTTGTAGATAATGTTTTCAATTTTCCAGAAAATTTTGCAAAATCTATTTGTGAAGAAATAATCAGAAGAAAATTAAAAATAAACTGGACTGGTTTTTTTATTCCAAAAGTAGATGATCAAGAGTTTTTGGATGTATGTATAGAATCTGGTTTAACAAGTATTGATTTTGGAACAGATGCTTTTTCTACAAACACATTGCTTGGTTATGATAAATCTTTTACGGTTGATGATATTTTTAAAGCCTGCGATATTTGTAACAAAAAAAATATAAAATTTAATCACAGTTTAATATTTGGCGGACCAAATGAAACTATTCAAACTTTAAATGAAACAATAGACAATATTAATCAAACAAATCCAACATCAGTAATAGGTTTTATAGGTGTTAGACTTTACAGCGGAACTCCTTTAGCGAATAAAATAAAAGATATTGATATTGGAATAACTCCTGTTTTTTATATTTCTCCTGATGTAAAAGATGTAATTATCGACATTTTAAAAGAAAAAATTATGGACAAACCAAACTGGATAGTTACTGGACTTGAAAAAGGTACAAACACAAAACTTTTTAACAGAATGAGAAATAAAGGAATCAAGGGTCCCCTTTGGGAAATGTTTACAAATTTTTCAAAGAATTAATCGAGTTGCATTACACTCAATAATATTTTTATTTCATTATAACAATTAGTTTTAAATCCATATTTATTTAAAAATGGGAATAATTTTTAAATTGTTAATCTTATTTACCCAGAAAATTTGGGTTAATAACTTAATTATTCAAGCATATTAAGGTAAAGATTATGATTGACAAATTAAATTTAGATTTTATCAAAGAAACATATTTAAAAGAGTACGAAATAGCAATTGAAACAGAAAAATATATACTTGATCCTTATATAATTGATTGGAAAGAATATTTACCTGAAATAGATTTTAAATTATATGAAGATATTAGAAGAATTGGCGTTCATTTATACCCAAAATATCCTGTGTCCAATAATTATTTTTTATCATTTGGTAATCCATTCTTACGAATTGGTATTGATATTGTAAAAGGAGATATAAGCCTTTATAATCATAGATTAAAAGAAATAAAATCAAAAGGTTGGACAGTATTTCGATTGTTTAGCCACCAAATTAATATAGACGCCCAAAGCTTTTTTGAATCAAAAACAGACTACTCTTGTTTGTTAAATGATTTGGATTTTGAAGAATGGAAAAATTTTATTTTTAAAAATCACCAAATGAATGCTGAATGTTTGATAGAGTATTTAAAGATTGAATACTTTAGTTAGAAGAATGAATTAAAAACAAATTTGTATAAATCTAATATTTTTTTTAAATTTATAAAAAAAATATTTGACAAAATAAAAAAAATATTTAAAATATAGACATCTAGCTTTAAGGAGGCGAAATATGAATATCTCGAAAAAACATTTGCAAAAATGTATTTCACTCTTTAAATCATGGTGCTGGTGGTTTATTTACAATTGATAAACCGCCGTTTATATATATTTGAGCCGTCGGTTTATCATAGCCGACGGTTCTTTTTTTTACAAAAATTAGAGCCGTCCTAATAGGGGCGGCTTTTTTATTATTAATTACATTTATATCCTATGTCTTATGAAAACAAGGGATAGATACCCCTTATTTCCATAAGAGGAATTGTGTTACGGAAGGAGGTTTTATGTTTGATTTGAATCAAAAGACAGTTAGTGAAGCAAAAATTGCGACTCGCAAAATACCAGCTGACAAAATTACCCCCATTAAAATACTTGAGGAAATGAAGGCTAAGGTTTTGCTTGAAAGTGCTTATGCAGAGACTGGCAAAGGAAAGTATTCTATAATGATTTTAAAAGAGGCTTTTACTATTTATAAAGAAAAAGATAAGTATAGTCTTTTAAATCCAAATGGCAAAAAATATTCTATCAAAGGAATAAAAAACGACTTTTTGTCTATTTTGCAGGAATTTAGAAATCGTTGTCCTCAAGATCAAAAACTTTATGAGTTTCCTATACCTTTGGGGGGGATTGGTTATCTTGGTTACGAATTTTTTGAAGAAGTTGAAGATTTAAAACTAAAAGAACGAGAAGATGAAAGAAATCTTTATGATAGTGCTTTTATATTTGGTAGAAACTTTTTAATTTTTGACCATGTTCACGATGAGGCTTTGATTGTCTCAGCTTTTTATAGTGGTGAGATAGAAAATGTTGATCTCGATAAAGAACTTGATGATATAGAAGGACAATTAAGCGTAATAGCAAGTAAAAGTAATGAAAACATTAAAATTAAAGAAAAAAAATCAGTAATTACGGTAAATCCAGATAATGAAGAAAAATTTATCAAAAAAGTAGAATTTTTAAAAAATGAAATCTATAAAGGTAATTTATTTCAATGCGTTTTATCTCGAAGAGTAGAAATTGAGACAGAATATACTCCTATTGAAGCGTATCGAAATTTAAGGATGCGTAATCCTTCTCCTTATATGTTTTTTTTGGACTTTAATAAATTCCAGATTTTTGGTGCGTCCCCAGAGGTTATGGTAAAAATAAAAAATGATACTGTTACAGTTAGACCAATCGCTGGCACAAGACGACGCGGCAGTACGTTAGCAGAAGATTTGGCGTTAGAAAAAGATTTGAAATCTGACATTAAAGAATTGGCTGAGCATCTAATGTTAATTGATCTTGCAAGAAACGATGTTGGGATTGTTAGTGCTGGCGGAAGTGTTAAACTCACAGAAGAGATGGTTATAGAGCGATATTCTGATGTAATGCACATTGTAAGCGAGGTGCAAGGAAAACTCGGTGAGCAAAAAACAATAAATGATGCAATTAAAGCAACATTTCCTGCTGGTACTGTGACAGGAGCTCCTAAAATACAGGCAATTAAGACGATTGATAGCCTTGAAGAACATAAAAGAAGCGTTTATGCTGGTTTAATAGGTTATTTTGAACAAAATGGCGATTTTGATAGTTGTATCACAATAAGGACAGCAATTTGTAAAGGTAAAAAAGTTTATTTACAGGCAGGGGCTGGCATTGTTTATGACTCTGTCCCTCAAAAAGAATACGAAGAAACAGAAAACAAAATGAAAGCGTTAAGAGTTGCTCTTAATTTGAAATAAAAAAAATGTTTTTTGTATAACAAAGATTAATCAGATCGTCAGAGATTACACAGATTAAAATCGTATAATTACTTGATATTAAAGTAATTAGATTTTATGATTTTAGTATAGGAGGTAGAAAATGATTTTAATACTTGATAATTATGATTCTTTTACATACAATCTTTATCAGATTTTTTTGAAGTTAAATTACCCAATTAAGGTTGTCCGTTCTGATAAGATTACAATAGAAGAAATCGAAAAACTTAATCCAGAATATATTGTTATTTCACCTGGTCCTGGTACACCTCACGAGGCAGGTATTTGTATAGAAGTGGTGCAAAAACTCAAAGGTAAGTATCCAATACTTGGGGTTTGTCTCGGTCATCAATCAATACTTGCAGCTTTTGGTGTTCCAATTGTAAATGCTGCTCGCACTGTACATGGTAAAGTTGAACAATTGATCCATAATGGCAAGGGTATTTTTAGGAATATTCCAGCTGATACAAAAGTGACAAGATACCATTCTTTAGCAGGAAAAGAAAAAGACATCCCAGATTGTTTTGAAATTACTGCAAAATGTGAAGATGGCGAAGTGATGGCTGTTGAACATAAAGAATACTATATTGTTGGCGTTCAGTTTCATCCAGAGTCAATTGGTACAAAAGACGGCGAAAAAATGATACTAAATTTTTTGCATTACAGAAGGGATAATGTACCAATTAAAGATTATTTAAGCAAAT
This sequence comes from Spirochaetes bacterium GWB1_27_13, assembly GCA_001829125.1. Taxonomy (GTDB): domain Bacteria; phylum Spirochaetota; class GWE2-31-10; order GWE2-31-10; family MWDO01; genus GWC1-27-15. Next base: position 10,441 of record MIAN01000037.1, read on the forward strand.
TGTTAAATAAAACTAACCTTAATTTTAAAGAATCTTATGACATTATGGACGAACTCACTGAAGGGAATATGCACGATGCACAAATTGGCTCATTACTCACATCTTTACAAATAAAAGGCTTTACATCGGAAGAATTGGCGGGATTTGCATCTGTTTTAAAGAAAAAGGCAATATCATTCCCTAAACCAGAAGATAATGAGAATAGACTTGACACTTGCGGAACTGGCGGTTCTCATTCTTCAAAAACATTCAATGTGTCTACTACTGTTGCGTTACTTGCAAATGCTTGTGGTGCAAAGGTTGTAAAACACGGTAATAGGGCTGCCACTTCAAAATCAGGGAGTGCAGATTTACTCGAAAAACTTGGCGTTAATGTTGATATGAGTATAGAAAACTGCATTCGTACTTACAAAGAAATAGGTATTACTTTTTTATATGCTCGTAAATTTCATAGTGCTATGCGTTTTGCAGCGGCTGCAAGGCAATCATTGGGTTTTAGGACAATTTTTAATTTAATTGGACCTTTATCTAACCCTGCCTACTCTACACACCAACTAATTGGTATTTATGACAAAGAATTAACAGAAAAAATGTGTGAGGCTTTGGCTTTGCTTGGTGTTAAAAGGGCTATGGTTGTGAGTGGATTTGATGGACTAGATGAAGTGTCTTTGTCTGCTCCAACTAAAATTTCTGAGCTTCAAGATGGTTGGATAAAGTCTTATGTTTTTAACCCAGAATCTATTGGCATAAAATTGGTTAATCATAGTGAACTTGTTGGTGGAGACAGCGAGATTAACAAAAATATAACTTTAGATATATTGTCTGGAAATGATTCACAAAAAGCAAACCTTGTTTATTTAAATACAGGAGTAGCTTTATATATTTATGGAATGGTTTCTGATATAAAAGAAGGTTTTTACAAAGCAAAAGAAATTGCAAAGTCAAAAAAAGGCTTAATAACTTTAGAAAAATTTGTAAATGCAAGTAAAAACATTTAAAATAGTATAAAATATAAATAATTGGGTATATTCTAACTAAAAAAGCAATATATAAACTTTATTGCAGTTTTTAATACGAATATCGAATTACATTTTGTATAAATTTTACCATAAAGTTCACGAAAAACACGAAGAAATATAAAAAATCACTTTTTTAATTAAATCTTCGTGTTTTCTTTGCGTTATTCGTGTTAAAAAATCCCATTTTTTGAAAACTGGGGATAAGTGAAAAATAAAAGGTGGTGTAATCATGATTTTGAGCATAGTATTCTTAATTTTAGGTTTTATATTTTTAGTTAAGGGTGCAGATTTTTTTGTTACTGGTGCATCTTCTTTTGGTGTGAAATTAAAAATACCACAGATAGTAATAGGACTAACAGTTGTAGCATTTGGAACATCTTTACCAGAACTTTTTATAAATGTAATAGGAAGTATAGCAAAGAATAATGATATTGTTTTGGGTAATATCGTGGGAAGTAATATATTTAATATTTTGATGATATTAGGAGTATCTGCTTTAATTTATCCAATTACAGCGAAAAAAAATACAGTGTGGAAAGAAATTCCTTTTGTAATCTTAGTGTCAATTATATTGTTTGTTCTTTCTAATGACATTCTATTTGGAGAAAAAGAAGGGGTTATATCAAGAGGTGACGGATTAATACTTATAATATTTATGGGATACTTTTTATTCTACCTTTATAAATTATCAAAAACAGGAGAAATTGAAGAAGAAACAATTAAAGATATGCCAATTATCAAAATATTGTTGTTTATTATTATCGGAATAATAGGGTTAGTAATTGGTGGAAATTTGGTAGTTGAATCTGCTGTAAAAATCGCAAAATTTTTCCATCTAAGTGATAAAATAATTGCTCTAACTATAATTTCAATAGGAACTGGCTTACCTGAGTTAGTAACTTCTGTTGTTGCTGCATCTAAGAAAAACAGTAGCATAGCTTTAGGGAATATAGTAGGAAGTAATATATTTAACATATTGTTAGTTATAGGAGTAAGCTCAATAATATATCCAGTTAAATATTCGATGGAAATATATATGTTTGACTATATTATACTAATTGTAAGCTCATTAATTTTGTTTGTTACAATGTTTTTGTTTAAAAAATCTACAATTACAAGAGTAGAAGGACTTATGATGATACTAATATATCTTGTATATATCGGATATAACGTAATTAAACAATAAATACAATAATAGCAATACTCTCATCCTCATGAATGGAGATATAAGACTCTGCGATTGAGGATGAAAATTTTACCCCTATGTCTGTCCCCAGTTACAAAGATTTCCTTTTTACTATTAAAATTGGGTTATACCTAACGAACTCTAAATGGTAAATAAGTTTTATTAAAAAATAGCAATTTAAGTCAAAATTTTACACAGTCTGTTCGTATCATTCGTGGTTTATCTGAGAGTTATTTTATTAAATCAAAATTTAGATTATCAATTAGAAAATGCTTTATAGAGTTAATTTATTTGTACAAAAAAAAAATTAATATAATATCAAATTATATATAGTAATTTTAAAATATTTTTTATATAATAGAAAAGCAATAAAATTTTGACCTTTCCATTAGATTTTTTTAATGGCATAGTTTAAGACTTATTGATACGCTGCAATTTTATTTTTTTGTAGTTAGATTAATTGTGTTGAGGGATTAATTTGTTTATAAAAACAAATATTTTTGAAAAAATAATTGGAAAAAAGAATAAAGTAAAAGTTCCAAAAATAATAGAAGTTTCCGAGCATAAAATAAAAAGAACAATGATTGATTTTAATGCTATAAAAATCATTAACAGATTAAATAAATTTGGTTTTGACGCATATATTGTCGGTGGTGCGATAAGAGATTATTTGCTTGGCAAAAAACCAAAAGATTTTGATGTGGCAACAAATGCAACACCAAAACAAATAAAAAAAATATTCTCAAACTCGAGGATAATAGGAAAAAGATTTAAGTTAGTCCATATAATTTTTAAAAACGCAATTATAGAAACAGCAACATTTAGATCAAATCATATCGAACAAGAAAAAGGCATCGTACTCAAAGATAATGTTTATGGCACAATAGAAGAAGACGCAGAAAGAAGAGACTTTGGAATTAATGCTTTATATTACAATCCAGATGATGAAACAATCATTGATTTTGTTAATGGTTACGAAGATATAAAGCAAAGAGTTGTTAAACTTTTAAAAAAACCATCAATTAGTTTTTTGGAAGACCCAGTAAGAATGCTTAGGGCTGTAAAATATTCTGTTTTGGGCGATTGTAAAATTGAAAAAGATGTTTTCAAAAAAATAATAAAATATTCTTCCGAACTATCAAAAGTTTCGTTACTTAGGCTCTATGAAGAAATAAATAAAATCCTAAAATCAGAATGTGCAACAAAAATATTTTTAGAATTACATAGAACAAAATTACTAAAATATTTTATTCCATTCTTATATGAAGAATTGGATAGCGGCAATTGCGACGACACAATAAAATATCTAAACAACGCAGATCATCATATAAAAGAAAATAAAATTGAAGAAGTTGAGCTTTATTGGGGAGTAATGCTATACAAAAAGCTTACGAGCCAAAATTTTAATCAAAATGACCTTACATTTTATGTAAACTTAAAAACATTCTTTACAGATATTTTGATACATTTGCGAGTTCCACATAAAGTTTGTGACCATCTGGCAAAATCATTTTATCTTTTCTATAAATTACAAGATGAACATACAATAAAACATTTTAGAAGAATGAAAAATCATCCTTTTCTTCACTGTGGAATATTTTTATTAGAAGTCTTTGAGGTCAATAAAGTAATTATCGATTTCTGGAAAGAACATCTTGTTGAAAAAAAGACAGAAATTAGACCACCGAGACGACCATTTAAACCTCAAGAAAAAAATATTCCTCCAAGGAAATATATAACTACAAAAAATTATTCAGATTGAAAAGATTTAAACGAGACTGTAAAAAAAGTCTGTATAAATCTCAAAATACCTTTGAAAAAATCAGAGGTATTTATTTTTTCTTTAATATCAAATAAACAGGTAAATGATCGCTATATCCTCCATAATATGTTTTATTAGGAATATATAAACCTGAACTATTTTTATATAGTATAAATTCTTCTCGAAATATTTGAGCTTTTTTATTTTCTAAAACAAAGCCATTTATACTATTTAATAATCCTTTTGATATTATAATGTTATCTAAAATATTCCATTTTTTTTCTTTTGTATAATAATAAGTTCCCTGAGATTTATCTAAATAACTTGACATTAAATTATACAAATCAAAATCATTAATATCAAAATCTAATTTTGCTTTTAAATTATTTAATAAAGATTTGTTGGTTGGTTCATCATTAAAGTCACCCAATAAAATTATTTTTGCTAATTTATCGTTTTTTAATATCAGATCAATTTTTTTTCGTAAAGTATTAGCAGTAAAAATTCTATAACTTTCAGGATTTGCTCGTGATGGCCAATGATTCATAAATACATATATTATTTCGTTATTGGTTAGTATTTTTAATTTTGCAAAAACTATTTCTCTTGTCGTTTCTTCTTTTTCAAATATGCTTAAATCAATTGGTATAAATGAATATTCCATTATCTCCAATTCATCTTCTTTAATCAATAATGCAGTGTCAATACCTCTATAATCAGGGCTTTCTTGATGTACAATTTTATATTTTTCTTTTTTAAATTGATTATTATCTGATAAATCAATTAGCACTGATTTATTTTCAATTTCGGCTAATCCAATTATGTCTGGAAGTTCATTTTTATCAATACTTGTTATAACTTTTGCGATATTAGAAATTTTACTGTCATATTTTTCTTTTTTCCATTTATTACTACCCGTAGGAGTAAATTCGTCATCACCAGTAGTGTCTTGATTATCAACTATATCAAAAAGATTTTCTGTATTATACGATACAATACATAAGCTATCAGAATCAGAAAATGCAATACTCAAAGATAAAAATGTAAAAATCAAAAATAAAATTTTATATTTTGTTTTTCTCATAAAAGAGTCCTTTTTCTACTGGCAATTGTCCAAATTATCAAATTAATTCATTTGTATTAAACAAATAAGTAATGTCAACTTTTATTATTTATTGACCTTTTAGAAGCGTTTAAATATATAAAATTATACTCCACATCCAAATTAATTGCAATTTAATTTTCAAAACAAAAATTTTTAATTATGGGTGGTAAAAAAATAGATTTAGCTCTGTCCCTGAGGGACGGACTTATATATTTTTTATTAAAATTTTATTTAGAACTTTATCACAAAATTAGAAATAACAATTATTAATACAATAAAACTAATAATATATGACTAAAAAAAGATATATTTAGACTATATTGTTGTTTTTTAATAATTTATTCTAAATTTCGCAATGAATTTGCTAATTGAATCTTATTACGCAATTTCTTACCATCAATTCTTTCTTTTCTATGTTTAAGTTGTATTTTTACATAATCAATTAAAGGAATATCTGGCGATTTTTTCCAATCTTTTTTTCTTACAGATTTAACAGAATTATCTAAGTCCAAATCATTATTATTTCTCAATTTGTTATTTACATTGCTCCTATAACTTTTATTTACCCATTTTTTTCTAAATTTTATTGCTTTTCTTGAAGATTTATCATTTTCAGAATAATTATTTCTTCTATCTTTCAAATATCTTTTTCTCTTCTTTTCTTGAGGGGTAAATCGTCTTGGGTTAATATCAGTAATTTTTAATTCGTCTGGCATAATAGTGTCCTTTTTTGGTCA
>MIAN01000038.1 GCA_001829125.1 Spirochaetes bacterium GWB1_27_13
AAAAAAATATTCTTTCTCAAAAATGGGATGAAGTTTATATAATTTCTGAAGAACATCAAAAAATTAATCAAGATTTTGACAAAATAATGAAAGATTTTGGTGATTTTAAAACTTCAGTTGCTATAAATGACACAGAAATTAAAAATTTAAAATCTCAATTAAAAGAAAGAGTTATGGAATATAAAGAGATGGAAAATCTAAACATCAAATTATTAAATGATGCTTTATTTTTTGCAAAACAAAAAGTTGAAAAAATATTCAACAAAAAAGGTAAAGATACTTATACAAAAGACCTAAAAAAAACAACTGCTTTGTGGGAAGATACAGCAATTATTTTTGATAAATTCATATAGGAGGCGGGAGATGGTTTCTACTTTTCATGGAATAGAAATGGGTAAAAGGTCATTAGTTAGTCATACTCAATTGATAAATGTTACAGGTCATAACTTAAATAATTTAAATACAGAAGGTTATTCGAGACAAGTTGCAAACCTTCAGGAGTATGAACCAATTTATTCGCCAGACCTAACAAGAGAAAATACTGCAGGACAACTTGGGCAAGGTGCTATTACTCAAAATATAGTTAGAGTTAGAGATGCTTTGCTTGACAATAGATTGATTACAGAAAAAAAAGATTTGGGTTTCTATGAAGTAAAAAATAAATATTTACACCAAATGGAATTGGTTTATTCTGAACCAACAACTTATAATGATCCTTCTATGACAAATACTTTACGAACCGCTTTTGATGATTTTATGTCAGGTTGGCAGGATTTGGCAAATCATACAGACGAAAAAAGTGCAAGGATAACGCTTTTAGAAAAGGCAAATGTTCTAACAAATAGTGTAAAACATCATTTTGAACAATTTACAGATATAAGAAACAATGTTGATATGGAAATTCAAGAACGAGTTAGAGAAGTAAACACTCTTGGAGAAAAAATTGCTAACTTAAACGAAAAGATTCTAAGAAGCGAAACAATGAAAGATAATCCAAACGATTGGCTTGATGAGAGAGATAGACTTATCGATAGACTTTCAAAAGTTGTCGATGTTCAAATTAGTCGTGAGGATAAAGATGAGTTGATTATTTTTATTGGCGGAAGACATTTTGTACAAGGTGCAAAGTTTGAGCAATTAAATAAAGTTTCTCAAGCAGATAATGATGGTTACTTTGATGTTTTTTGGAAAGATGGAGAAAAACTTGTTTTACGTGGCGGAGAACTTGCAGGGCTTGTTGATTTGCGAGATAAAGATTTATACACAGAAGTTAAAAAAATCGACTCATTTGCTGCGAATGTCACAGATTTAGTAAACGAAATCCATAGAGATGGTTTTGGTGCTAATGGTAAGTCTGGCAACAATTTTTTTGTCGAATTTCCATTTACAACTGATGTTTCTGGAAATTATGATAAAAATAAAGATGGAGTTGATGATTCTACCTATTTGTTTAGGGTGTCTGGTAGTAATAAACTCGATCTTGCCGACAAAATTGGTATCAGAGGAACAATGAATATCAATGGAATAAATGTTGACTATAACGAAACCGATACACTTCAAGAAGTTGTTAGAAAAATAAATGATAGTGGTGCAAGGGTCAATGCTTTTTTAAATCCACAAGGTAATCTAACGCTAAAAGCTGATTATCAACTTACAAACGAAAAACCAGACTTTGTTATCCAACACCTTGAAGATAATGGACTTTTTCTTACTGGTTATGCAGGGGTATTAAATCAAAGTGGACAGGCTGGGGCTTTTGATTGGCAGGCTGTTAATCAAGTCAATCAATTAAAACCAAACTCTGCATGGGCTATCGCTCCTTTGATCCACCCATCAGCCTATATGAAAGTTGAAGATAAAATTTTAGCTGATAATGCCTATATAGCGTCTGCCACTGGAATTGATGTTAATGGTGATGGTGTAAAAGAATTAAGTAATGGAGTAGGGGACTCTGAGAATGCTTTAAAAATTTCTTCTTTAAAAAATAGTAGAGTTATGGTTGGAATGTCTCTAACTTTCACGCAGTATTTTGAATACACAATCGCAGATGTCGGAGCAAGAGGAAGTGCTGCAGAAAAAGGCTTTAAATCAAGTGAAATAATAGTAGAAAACTTAGAAAATATGAGAAAATCAATTAGTGGTGTTAATATAGATGAAGAATTTGCAAATATGATTAAATTTCAACACGGATATAATGCAACTGCAAAAGTAATTAGTGAAATGGATAAAATGCTTGAGACATTGATTATGAAATTGGGCTAAAAAGTGACATTCGCGAATGTCATTGAATATAACAAGGAGGTAAATTATGTATAGAATTAGTTCAAATATGCCAAATGATAGTGGGGTATTCCACCTAAAAAATCGTGAATATAGTATGGATAAGGTTAATGAGCAGATAAATACTGGTAAAAAACATAGATTGCCAAGAGAAGATGTAATTGATGTTACACAGGCTTTAACATTCCACACAAAAATACATAAAATTGACCAATATAATAGAAATATCGATGATGCACAAAGCGAGCGCTCGTTAGTTGAGTCAAAATTGACTAATACAGTAGAAATTTTACAAAGAGTTAGAGAACTTGCTGTACAAGGTGCAAACGGTAGCTATACAGAAGAAGATAGAAAAAATATGGCTATGGAAGTTGACCAATTGTTAAGAAATGTCATACTTGATGGCAACTCAAAATTTAAGGGTGATTTTTTGTTTAGTGGTTTCCAAAAATATACCGAGCCTTTTGAAGTTTTGGAGGGTGCTGTTAGGGGTATAAATGAATCAATGATAAAAGAAGTTAGATATTTGGGTGACAATGGCAAACATTTAAGAGAAGTTGACGGTGGAGAATATATTGCAACTTCTATGCCGGGTAGTGAAATGTATTGGGCAGAGCAGTTTCAAATTTATTCTTCTGTGAATACAAAAGACTTTAGGTTGACAAAAGATCAGAGCATAATGATTGATAAAAATAAAATAGATTTTAAGGCTGGAGATAATGTTTATGCGATTGTAGATAAAATTAATCAGTCTGCTGTTGCTGTAAATGCCTCTTTAGATATGGTTACTGGTGGGCTTATCATAAAGTCAACAAAACCACATAAAATAGAACTCGGAGACATAGAAGGCGGGACAGTTTTACAGGATTTGGGTATTATTGAAGAAGGTAGACCTTATGAGCCAGATAATTATAGCCAAACTGCAACTGTTTTTGGTGGGTCTGTTTTTGATGCTTTGATAGGGCTTAGAGATTCTTTTTTACAAAATAATCAAGAAGATGTTGGCGGTAGATTCTTGGGGGCAATTGATGGGGCGATTGATAACATAACATTTCACCTATCAGAATCTGGGGCTATGTCAAATAGATTAACATACTTACAAGATAGATTGGGTGCAGATAAAGAGGCTTACACAGAATCATTGACTAAAGTTGAAGACGTAGATATAACAGATGCAATTACTGAGCTAAAACAACTTGAGTTTGCACAAAAGGCATCATTATCAAGTCTTTCTCGCCTCACAAGAACATCGCTTATGGATTTTTTAAGGTAGATTTGTAAAAACCTACGAAATCTCTACAATATTCTAAGTTTTTATGGTAGAATATTTAAGTATTCTTAAACTCTACAATTAAATGTAGAGTTATTTATAATCAAACGAGTTGAGTTTGTCAAAATTTTTAGGATATAATGAACGTTAATAATAATCATAATTTATTATACAACAAATGGAGTTTTTGATGAGAATTAAAACAAAGGCTTTTGGTGAAATTGAAGTATCAGAAAAACAAAGATTATTCTTTAAAAATGGAATCTTTGGATTTGAAGATATGCACAATTTTGTTTTATTGGATACTGAGGCTGGTGGTCCTTTTTATTGGCTTCAATCTGAAAAAGTTGCAGAAATTGCTTTCTTAATTGTTGATCCGAGACTTGTCATTTCTTCTTATAAACTTCAAACGAGTAAAGATGATTTGGGAGATCTAGAGGTAGAAAAAGAAGAAGATATTTTAGTTTTTAGTATTGTAACAATTTATGATAATCCTCAAAATACAACTATTAATTTATTGGGACCTATTGTAATAAATAGAATGAAACATATCGGTAAACAAGTTATCAGTTTGAATGATAGTTATTCTGTTAGACACCCTTTAGTTGCAGGAAAGGGGGATTAAATGTTAATATTGGCAAGAAAAGAAAATCAGTCAATTATGATTGGGGATAATATAGAACTAACAATAGTTAGCATTAAAGGGGATCATGTAAAAGTGGGGATTAATGCCCCAAATGATGTTAAAGTTTTTAGAAAAGAAATTTTTGAAGAAATTCAAAAAGCTAACATTGAAGCTGCAAATGTAAAACCAGATGTTCTTAAAGATATAGGTAATCTTTTTAAAAAAAATTAGATTGGTAAAAAAGCCTCAATTAACCCAACAATAAATCCAATCACTGCACCAGAAAGTAAAATAAAAGAAATTTCTGGTCCAGATGCTTTTTTTACTATTTCTTCTATCTCTTGTAGTTCATAATTCATGATTTTTTCTTCAATTATTTTTTCTAGGTCACTATCAGATAAGGCGAGTTGTAGAATGTCACTTTTTATAAAACCATCTTTATCAAAAAAATATAGATATATTATTTCTCTCAAACCTTTAGATATTATTTTTTTTCCAGTATTTGGTAAGGCTGTAAGACTTTTTTCAATAAGTTGATCTACACTATTTTTTACTTTTTCTTTATCAACAATTTTTTTTAGTTCTTCTGTGTTTAGTAAATATTCTCTAATAACAGATGCTGTTTTTTTTGCTATTTCTGGTTTTCTTTTTTCTAAAATACCTTGTATTCCCATAATTTTCTTTTTTGGTCTAAAAAGCAAAGTAATAGCAATCCAATTAGTAGTATAACCCAAAAATGAACCAAGTAAAGGATAAATAATAAATTTTGCCCAAAAAGCTAACATTTTTAACTGTGCCCGCTTTCTTTTATAGCTATATTTATTTCAACAGTACCAAAACGAGAAGCAAGATTAACTGATATTGTTTTTAGTTTAACAAAACTTATAGAAAAATTTCTACCTATTACTATTGTTGGAGGTGTTATGTGTAGAATTTTATCTTGCCCTGATAATTGGATAGTAGTTCTTCCTGTAATAATATTTGCTACTTCTGCAATTGATGACTCAATAAAAGCCGAATCTATTTTTGTGGCTGACTTTGGGGCAATAGCTTGAGCTATCCTTTGTGCTGTATGGTCTTTTAGACTATAAACAACTTGTCCTTGAATAAACCCTGTTATACCTACAATTATTGAGACATCGTTTGAAGGTGTAGGGTCTTCTTTTAGTGTAAGATTTGTTCTTTCTAAAGTAAGATTTGCCATTTGTTCAAAAACTGCAATAGCGTTAGAAATAAAAGGATTTATCCATTCGGCTTTCATTTGTTCACCTCAATTTTATTGTTGGATAAATAAATATTAAAACATATAATATATTTAGTCAAGTACATTTTATTTTTATAAAGTTTTTTTATAATTTTATTTAATGTTTGCTGATTTTGCTATTTTTGTAAAAATTGTAAAAAAACAATAGATGAAGAGATGAGATTTCCAAACGATAAATTAAAAAAATATTTGAGAGAATTAAAAGAGTAATGTTCGCCACAGAGATTAGTTAGAAAAAAGAGTTATGGAGAGTTTTTTCCTTTTTTTCTCTGTGTTTTTTGTGGAGACTGTAAAAAAGTTTGTGTAAATCTCAAAATACCTTTGAAAAAAATCAGAGGTATTTTTTTATTCTTTCCTCAAATAATACAC
>MIAN01000039.1:0-23682 GCA_001829125.1 Spirochaetes bacterium GWB1_27_13
AAAAAACTGATGTCTATCTTGACTTTACAGACACAAAAATAAAAGAAGATGCAGTATCTTTAATTATTGGTACAAATTATAATGGTGACACATCGATAGTTGGTGAAAAATATAAAAACTTTTTGGTAAATAACATTCCACCAAAAGGAATAAGAGTTTATACTGTTGGCAGCGACAAACAATTAATTGCAAAAGATATTGAGTAATAATTTTTACCTTTAGAAACAAGGGGAAGTTACCCTGACAAATTACTCGATTCTAATTTTAATCTGTGTAATCTATGACAATCTGAAACATTACAGTATATAAAGGGGGTTTTTATGGAGATGAAAATTGATTCTACTGATTTTAATTTGTGGGATATTCTATCAAACTTTGTAGAGATTACGGAAGAAGAACGACAAATTGGCGAAAACCTTTTTAAAGAATATAAAAAAAATGGATATATAAAAAAAACTTGTAAAGAGATGCTTTTGTATTCTAATGGTGTAATAATAAATTTTTATCAAAGGCTTGGTAAAATTAGAGGGACGGAGAGTCCTGTTAAAGATCGCAAAGATTCTAAGTGGATGGTGGAAAGTGATTTTTGTTTTGTTAATGTTAGAGCGACTGGATTAAACGAAGAATTTGGCAGTTTAATTCATTCTACAAAAATTTTACCTTTGATAAGAGCAAATGCAATCCACTTAGCACCTTTTACAGAATATACATTTAATTGTATCTATGCGATAAGAAGTACAAAATCAATATCTATCAATATAATAGATAAGGATTTGTTGAAAAAAGGTTTTGGGGGTGAAAAACAACTTAAATGTTTTACAGAAGCCGTTCATTTACTCGGTAAAACAGTTGGGTTTGATATTGAGCCTCATTTGAGCCAATTTTCTGCGGAATGTGTAGAAAACCCACAACTTTTTAGATGGATTAAACTTTATAAGCATGACAAACAATATCTTGATTATTACCTTTCATATAAAGATATGTTAAAAAAAGAAAATCAAGAGCGGTTTACAAACGATATAAAAAATATAGTACATAAAGAGATGAAATTTTTTGACATAAAAACATTTGAGTTTGAAGAAGATGATATAGAAGAAAGAATGCTATACAAAAAAGAATGCTTGAGAAAGACGATAAAACTTTTAATAAGTGATGGATATTGGACAATCCCTTCTCAAATTTGGAATGGTGCTGGTGTTCCAGAGTTTAGTGGGTACAATTTTCACCATAATTATGCAAAATTTCACTATGCAAACAGAAATAAGGAAGATAATAGCCATTATGCTTATAATATACTCTCTCCATTCAATTTTTATAATAATTTAGGTGTAAATAGCATACCAGATGATAATAATTTACCGATAGAAAATAAAGAGGTCGTAGATTATTTTTGTTCTATTTTTGATAAATGGCGGGATGAATTTAATTTTGATTTTATTAGATATGATTCTGCTGATCATATTTTTGATTCTACTCACAAGGGCAATTATGATGTCCCAGACTCAGATAGACCAACACCAAAAATATTAGAAAAATGTATAAAATCATCAAAAAATGAGTTAAAACCATATATTGGTAATATAGCAGAGCGAATGGGTAATGAAATCGACCAATATCATTCGATAGGCTTTGATTTGATGTTAGGTGACGATATGTGTTGGAAAATCGACGAAAATCTTATCAAAAAAAGTTTTTGGATAAACGAAAAACTTGCAAGTATAAATAAAGACGAACTTAAATTTAGTGTTATATTTGCAATTGATACCCATGATACAGGAAATCCATTTTTATCTGGTGAACCTTTGTTAAAAAAAGTTGGTGAAAAAATAACATTTTTGAGGCTTTTTATTTCAAGGTATATAAGTTGTGGACTATCGAGACGACCAAAATATGAGGTTATGGGGCTTTCGGATATGTCTTATGGACTTTTTGAGTCGAATATACATGACAAAAATCTTACATGGGTTTCTAATAAAAAATTTAACCAAATGTATAATTATATTGAAGATATTTATTTATCTCATAAGAATATTCTTGCTAATGGTCAAATTATTGAAAATCATATAAATAATCGATATTGCTTTTGGGTTATAAAAAATGGTAAAAATATATTAATACCACTGATCTCTTTAGAACACGAGAATACAACTGATATAAAAAATATTCAAATTGATATTTCTAAATACATAAACAAAAATTGTTCGATTACCTCTTACGATCTTTATAACCAAAAGTGTTTTAAAATAGAAAGAACTAATACAATTTTAATAGAAGATTTAAAATACACAGAGGCAAAATTATTTATGATTTGTGAGAAATAATAGACCTGTCAGGTCTTTAAATTTTTTGTATTATTTTATGGTTGCCTAATAAATATATATATATTATTTCCATAAGACATAGCTTTTATCAAATGTTTTTTTGTCTAATAAAGTTATGTCTTTATAAAGTTTAGTAAAATCTATTTCAAAAAACTTTGGGTTATAAGGAGATTTTAGATTACCAAAATTATCTGCTACTATAAAAACTTCTTTATTTAAATCATATCCAATTAGCACATAACTGTGTGAGGCTTCCTTCCATTTATATATTTTGTTAGAATTGAGTATTTTAAAAGTAAAGACTCTTGGATTTTCAAAATCATTCACTATTCCATTACAAACAATGATTTTTTTTTGATATATATAGTTTGTAAAAATTTCTACCATTTTTTCTAAAGAAGGTTTTTCTACATAAAAAAATGAGTACTGAATTTTTTTGTCAGATAAATAAGTTTTGAATGTATTTAACAAAAGTTCGTTATCCAATCCAAATGAGACAGTTTTTTGATAAATTAAATTGTTTTTTTGATAATCAAAAAATCCAGATTCATCATAGAAAGGTTTGTGATAACTATTATTTTTAAAGATAAGTAGTTCGTTTTTATATGAAAATCTTGCTTGTTGGGCATTAAAACCATTTATTACACAGTCTAATGGGTCTATAATAGAATATGTTTTGTCATTGTTTAATTTGATTGCATTATTTTTTTCTACATTTATATTATTAATAAAATATTCTATTGGAGGTAAGGAATCTAATAAATATCCAAGTGCGTAGTAAAAACTATCTATTTTACAAGTTAGACTCGAATATTGTTTTTTTAATTCTTTTTTTTTAAAGCATAAACTTTGTGGAAGTTTATCATCTGAATAGAGGTTTGATAGTATAAACATAAAAATAAAGAATTTTTTCATTAATATTCAATAACCTTTTCATAATTAAAAGATTTGTGGTTATCTGGACCAAAAACATTGTTAAAATAAGTTATATCAAACTCAGGATATATTTCTGCCCATTTTTTGTAGTTTTTTTTATCCATATTTCCCCAACTGGCATCAATATTAATCCAGTTTTTTTCATCGCCTGTAAGATCAACGAGATTCCATAGATGTGCAACTTTTTTTGTTTCGTTTGTGTAGCCAGAAATTTTTTTTACTTTAAGACCTGCGGAACGAGCCAAAGCTGCAAATAATTCTGCAAAATCGTGGCATACTCCTTCTTTATTTGAAAGCATTTGAGATGCTATAAAAGTGTTAAAATAATCTGGCAGTTTTTTCCTACTTATACTTTTACAATTTGGAAAATGAAATTTAGTGTTAGTATCATCTTTTCCAAAAACTAAAAATTCATATATTTTTTGTGTTTTTTCGAGGTTATTTTTTGCGTTTTTTGTTATATCAGTTGCAAGATTTCTTACTAATTTATTACCACAATTTACATTTTTTGTAGGGATAAGAAAAATTAAATCTTTTGGAACATTTTCAGAAACTTCTGTATAAAATCCAATGTTTGCTGTTGTATTAAACCCATTATCCACAAAACCATTTGATTTATAATTTATATAATCATAAAATTTGTAAATATAAACTTTATATAATCCTTTTAACCTAAAATAAATATAGCCGTTGAAATTTCCTTCTTTATCAAGAGGTAAAAAAAAATAATCATGTGTTTCTTTTTGATATTCATTATATGAATTGTGTCTTGCCTCTATAATTACAGAGTTGTAAAAGTTTTTATTTTGTGCATTAGTTTTTTTTATAACTTTGCCAGAAATTTTTAGGTATCGATTAACATTCTGTTTAAGATAAGTATCACTTGTTAATATTATATCACTTTTTTCTTTACTATTCTTTTTGTTGAAATAAGTTACACTCCTGTCATCAATTATTTTTATTAATCCGCCATTAGAAGTTTCAATTTGTGGAATGATGACTTCTTCGTATTCTACATTATTATAAGAACATGAGATAGAAATGATTAATAATGCTAAAAATAATAATTTTTTCAAGATTTTTCCTCAAAAGAATAAAAATATTGACTTAAATAATAAGAATATACTATAATATTTAAAATAATTTGTAAATAAGGATTTTTTTATGAAAAAATATTTAATTATTTTAGTTTTTGTATCTTTAATATTTGCTTGTACAAAATCAAAAGATAATAAAATACTTGTGACTACCAGTACTAGTACTACTTTAGCAATTAGAGAAACTATAACATCAAATATTAATTTATATAAATTAATTGATGATTTGTCAGGGGATATTAGTTTGGAAGATGATCCAGAGGATATTACTGAGTCAGAAGGTGATAATCCATATTCAAACCAAGAAATTGAAGATATGATAGTAGATATGGCAAACAAAGAAGTAAAGGTTGAAAAAAAATCAATAAAAAAAGGCGAATATAAAATAAGTAAAGACTATCAAAAAGACTTGTTAGAGTTTAAAACAATAGGTGCAGAAAAATATAAAAATAAAGAAATAGCAGTTGTTGGAACTACTGGGGTAAAACTCTATAAAGATATGGAAGGTAAAACTGAAATTTTTGAAATACCAAAAGGTACAATTTTGGAAATAAAAAAACAATTTAAAAATGAAGGCGAAAAAATAGAAGGAATAGAAGGGCTTTTTAAATTTAGTAATGAATATAATTATTGGTATCAAGTTAATTACAATAATAATAATGGTTTTGTATTTGGTTCTTATCTTGTAAACAAAGAATCATATAGAAATTCTTTTTTTGATGATACTAATCTCGGAGAAATAGAAGATATTAATGAAATTTTGGTAAAAATTGCTTATTATTACACTAAAAATCAAAAAGAAACATCATTTTATGACTTTAATGGCTTAAATAATATACCAAATAAGGTAAAAAAGTCATTGATTGATAATAAAATTGCATTTGAGAAAGTTTCAAAAGATGAATATAATTTATCCATTGAAAACCCTGACGATATGATTGCTTTATATAAAAAACTTCATACTGATAATTCGGCAACAACTTTTATTACAATAGATTTTGTTGTTCATAATCTTCATCTTCTTTTTGATAGAATGCTTCAAGAAACTGAAAGCCGCATTTTATACCCTATTCTAAAAAAATTAGTTGTAAATTACTATAAAAAGTTAATTGATATGGAAAAAACTCTTAAAGAAGACGAATCTGAATTAAAAGAAACTATAACACTTGCAAAAAACTATTTTTTGGTTGCTTGTGATATTTTAAAAATAAAAGTTTTGGATAAAGATAACTACCCAAAAGAAGTACTAGAAGAATTAGAACTCATTGAAAAAGCAAAAGGATTTAGTGAAGCTCCTTTATTTAAATATAAAGAAGATTATTCACAATTTAAACCTCGTGGGCATTATACGAAAAGTGAATTATTAAAAAAATATTTTAAAGCAATGATGTGGTTTGGAAGGCTTCATTTTTATTGCGAAACTGATACAACTAATCCAAAAATGTTAGAAAATTCGATAAGGCTTACAAAAATAGCACTTTTAATTACAAAACTTGCAAAAGAAAATACATCTTTATATGCAATGTGGAAATCTTTATTTGATCCTATTACATATTTGATTGGAGAGTCTGATGATTACAATCTAAACCAATATATAGCTGTATCTAATGATATTGATTTTGATAATTTTGGAAACTGGATAAAAAGTGATGAAAATATAATAAAATTTATGAAAAATGCTAATACTAATATTAAATCACCAAAAATATCTGGAAATACATTATTAAATGCCCAATCTAATTTTGTTTCACCTGATGTTAATAAAGTACCAGGCGGATTTAGATTTTTTGGACAAAGATTTGTTTTTGATAGCTATATAACTCATAGATTATCAACCCCAAGAGTAGGAGATCGAAATATGGTTAAAGGGCTTGATGTTATGGGAGTTATGGGAAACTCACTCGCAGATGAGCTTCTATCCGAAGATAAAAAAATATTTGGCGGCTATGAAGAAAATTATAATTCACTCAAAAAAGAAATTAATAATTTTTCGGATTATGACTTCCGAGTAACATTCTACAATAGTTACTTAAAAATAATAAAAGAAATAACTAGTTTTGAAAATGACAAACCATTCTATTTTACTCAAAGTGATCTATGGAACAAAAAAGCATTACTTACATCACACGGAAGCTGGGCTGAACTTAGGCATGATACAATCCTTTATGTAAAACAAAGCTATTCCGAAAAATCTGGTAAGGGATTTGGGATGACATGGGTTATTGATAAGATTAGTAGACCGATTGGTTATGTAGAACCAAATCTTGATGCTTTATACTGGGTGCAAAGTATTTTAGATGACTCTTTAATATATCTTGCACAAAATGGCTTTATGTCACAAAAATATCAAACTAAATTTAATGATTACAAAAATATAATTGATAAACTTGTCACAGTTGCAGAATTAGAGTCCCAAGATAAACAAATAGATGACGAACTAAACGAGTTTATATATCAAATTCCTTATAAACTTGCCTATATTGTATTACCAAATAATTCTAATGCCTATATTGAAGAAAAAGAGTTTCAAATGGCATTGGTTGCAGATGTACATACTAATAGTTTTGAGGGAGAAGTACTAGAAGTTGCAACTGGCATCCCATATAGGATATATGTTGCTCTTAATGATGGGGTAGGTGGTAAACGAATTGCAGAAGGTTATACATATAGCTATTATGAGTTTACACAACCTATGGGTGACAGACTAAACGATGACCAATGGAAAGAAAAAGTATATGGTAATGACAAAGCATATTTATCTCAAAGAATCCCTAAATGGTTTAAAGGTATTGTAATTGAATAGAATAATTGTTGTCTTTATTTCTTTGTTACTAATTTGTTGTACAAAAAATACTTCCAACTTGCATAAGATTGATCTTGGAGTTGGAAGTAAATATTTTAACAATTTGTTTAGTGAGAATAATATTCCAGATACAGTTAAAATTATAAAGCCTACAACTGATTTTTATCCAATATCTGGTACTGTGAGTCATCATCTTCTTGTTGCACCTATTATAAATGAATGGTTTTTGGCTCTAAAAAAAGCTAGAAAAATTGATACTTTTATTATCATTTCACCAATGCACTATAAGATTTCTAATAATATAATATCAATCTCAAAGTTGGATTGGGATAGCCCTATTGGTATTGTAAAAAATAATTCATTCTACACAAATAAGATATTAAAAGAACTAAATATTAAAGAAAATGAATATGATTTTCATTTAGAACATGGAATTGCATCATTAATACCATTTATTAAGTATTATTTCCCTGAAAGTAATGTTGTACCAATTGTAATGGATGAATTTAACAAGCGAATTTCTCTATGCTATAAACTTTCTAGTATTATTTCGCAAATATTACAAAAACATAAAAATTGCTTTCTTATAATTTCTTCAGATTTTTCTCATGGTGGTGATAGAGAACTCACTGATAAAAGAGACTTGCTTACTAATATAAGTTTGCAATATTTTGATAAAGATAAAATAAATGGAGCGTATTCTGATAATAATGTTGGCTTAATTACTCTTTATTCTACATTAGAAAAACTAAAAGTTAATAAAATCCATTTTTTAAACCATACAGATAGTGAAATTTTTACTGGAATAAAACAAGACAATATCACAAGTTACTTTTTTACATTTCAATATTAGAAAATTTCTTTCTTTTAAATGTAGAAAAAGCTTTATAAAGCAGAATATTTCTATTTTTATATGATTCTTTATCCATATTTGCTTTTTTGCATAATGCCTCAAGAAATTGATTTTTATTGTATTTTTCCTGAGTTGCTATTTGTGCTTGTAATAGTCCATGATTTGAGTAGTCATATATCCAAAGAGAATGAATGCCAATATCAAAATTGTAATAGTCTGAAATTTGGTTAAATTTTCCAAAAATTGTAATTTCTACTTCAAGATTATTTAACTCTTCTTTTGTTATTGGTTTATATCTTGTGTCAAAAAATGCTGCATTTATAGAAGCATACTCACAAGCAGTGTCAATATCAGAAACTCCACGATAAAATGAAATGCAACCTCTGTCCTTACCGTTTTTTAAAAACCTTACAGCAATTCCAGTATCTTTATCTGTATAGTCTATATCAACAAAATGATTATATTTATTTTCATTAAGTTGAGAAATGGTAGTTTGTTTTACAATTTTAAAAAGATTCTCAAAAAAAAATTCATCATATTGTTTTTTAAAGTTAAAATAATTTTTATTACAATTACAAGAAACTAAAAGAATAAATATATAAATAATAAATCTATAATACATTTTTCTCCAAATCTTTTAATAATAGACCTGTCAGATTTCAAAAACCTAACAAGTCTTAATATACCAAAAAGTTTTTGATTTGTCAAAATCATAAAAATTAAATACTGTTATTATTAATATATACCTGAAACATTTCAGTATATATTAACACAGATTTAATCTGTGTTATCCGTGTCAATCTGATTAATCTGTGTTATAAAAACTAAATTTTATTCACTATCTTTTTTCTACCAATAGTTTTAAATATTTCAAACCATAATATACTTACAGTCCCTGCAACAGAACATATAAGTAAATCATTTAAGTACATCGGTGCAAAATGGAATAACTTTTGTAAAAAAGGAATATTTAGTACGAGTCCAAGAAAAATGATTACGCCAACAAAAATACCAATTAATGCAGAGTTTTTTGTTTTAAACATTTCTAAAATAGTGCGAGACCATGATCTATTAGTTAGAATAAGTCCAAGGTTAGCAATAATAAGTGTTGTAAAAGTTAATGCTCTTACTTCTCCTTCAGGTTTACCAAGTGATAAAGATATTCCATAAACAGTGGCTATTACAGCAAGTACACTTAATCCTTGCAATATACTTATCAGTATTTTATTAGCTCCAAAAAGTGGTTCATTAACAGAGCGGGGTGGTTTATCCATAGTGTCTTTTTCTTCTGATTCTGACTCAAAAACAACAGAGCATGCAGGGTCAATTATAAGCTCAAGAAAAACTATATGCACTGGAAAAAAAATAAGTGGTAGATTACCAAAGAGTACTGGTATCAAAGACATTCCAGCTATTGGTATGTGTATCGAAATAATATAAGCCATTGCCTTACGCAAATTATCAAATATACGACGTCCAAGTTTTACAGCTGCTACAATAGAAGTAAAATCATCATCAAGTAAAACTAAAGAGGATGACTCTCTTGCAACATCTGTTCCTCGTCCGCCCATTGCAATACCAATGTGACTTGCTTTTAGAGCAGGTGCATCATTTACACCATCACCAGTCATTGCTACTATTTCACCATTTGACTTAAAAGCATTTACAATTCGTAATTTTTGTTCTGGAACAACACGAGCAAAGATACAAACACCTTTTATTCTTTCTTTTAATGCTTCGTCTGTCAAAGTGTCAAGTTCTTTACCAGTGATGTAATTTTCTATATTTTTTAGCCCTATTTGTTTACCGATATTTTGGGCTGTAACAGGATAATCACCAGTTATCATAACAACTTTTATCCCAGCTCTATAACATTCTTTTATTGCATCTTTTACGGTTGGTCTAACTGGGTCAGAAAGTCCTATAAGTCCAAGAAATTCAAACTCAAAATCATGCTGAATTTCTGGAAGTTCTTTTCTTTTAAAGAATGCTTTTGCAACGCCGATTACCCTAAGTCCTTCTGATGCCATAGATTCGATAACTTTTGAAATTTCTTCTTTTTTGTTAGAAGGAAGGTGACATAGATCAATAATAGCCTCAGGAGAGCCTTTTGCTGCGATCATATATTGATTTCCATCTGGAGAATTCCACACTTGAGACATTGCGAGCAGTTCTTTAGAAAGCGGATATTGATGAACTAAAGACCAATCATTATGAAGGTGTTCTGTGTTTGCAAGTTTAAACTCACCTAATTCTGTAATTGCTTTTTCCATAGGATCAAATGGGTCTTTTTGGCTTGCAAGTATTCCGTATTCCACCAATAGATGAAATTGTTCGGGTAGACTAATATCTTTTTTTTCTTTCACATCAAAAGAACTTTCGTTAGAATATATTTTTTTAACTTCCATCTTGTTTTGGGTTAGAGTGCCAGTTTTATCAGTACACAAAATAGTCGCAGAGCCAAGAGTTTCAATTGCAGTAACCCTCCGAGTCAACACATTTTTTCGAGAAATTCGCCAAGCACCAAGTGCTAAAAAAATAGTTAATACTACTGGAAATTCTTCTGGAAGCATAGCCATAGCAAATGTTATACCAGATAAAATTGCTTTCAAAAAATCATGTCGCGTTAAACCATAAACAACAATTATCACAACGCATAACAATGCCCCCACAATAAGCAAGGCTTTTACTAATTTGCCAGTCTGCTTTTTAAGGTTCGTATCTTCTTCTTCGATGCTTTCAATTGCTTTACCTATTTTACCAAGTTCTGTTTTTGTACCAATTGCTACAACTTTAGCATAACCAATCCCTTGAGTTATCATAGTTCCAGAATACACGAAAGGCAAATCGTCGCCACCGGGTTGGGCTTTTTCCATCTTTCCATCCCACTCGCTTTTTCTTACAGGAACAGACTCGCCAGTAAGAAAAGATTCTTCTACAGTGAGGTTTATCTCTTGTAAAATAACAGCGTCTGCTGGTACTCTGTCCCCTTCTTTAAGTACAATGATGTCATCATTAACAACATCTTTTCCAGCGATACGGATTTCTTCACCGTTTCTTATAACTAAAGCACGAGGGCTTGATAAATCTTTAAGTGCTTCCAACGCCTTTTCAGTTTTTCTTTCTTGGTAGAATGTTATTCCCATGATTACGAAGACAAAACCTAAAAGCATTATAGCTTCTTGAATATCTCCCAAAACGAGATATAGTACGCCACAAATAACCAAAAGTATAAACATTGGTTCTTTTACAACATCTAAAGCTGTTTGAAAAATATTTTTTGGTTTTGATGAAGGTAATTCGTTATAACCGTCTCTTTTTATCCTCTCCAAAACTTCTTCTGTTGATAATCCTTTTATATTTTTTATGTCGAAATTTATCATATTTTCTCCTATAAAATTTTTATGGTAAGTAGAATAAAAATGATAAATCTTACATCATGGTGGTTCGTAAGCTTTTAATAAGTGTGATTTTTTTATGTAAAAATGAAAAGATTTTTTTAAGAATAATATAATCAAACTCACAAAGATTCCTTGTTTCATAAATTTTATTTTACAAACAAAGGAAGTCCCGAAGCCTAATTATACTTCTGCCCTTAGTAAGAGCCCGGCTAAAATGCCTGTTCTTCCAATTAATATTATGGATAAATAATAAAAAAAAAAATAATAAAAGTCAATAGAAAATTTAAATTTTTGG
This sequence comes from Spirochaetes bacterium GWB1_27_13, assembly GCA_001829125.1. GTDB lineage: Bacteria > Spirochaetota > GWE2-31-10 > GWE2-31-10 > MWDO01 > GWC1-27-15. The sequence goes on from MIAN01000039.1 coordinate 11,707, forward strand.
TAATTCATTAGTTTTTGTTGTAAATTTACAATTTATTAAATTTTAAATTTTTATGAAATTTTTTCAAAAGAAGATTTTTTATATTTTTTTACCAAAAACTAAAAGATTATAAATAATTTTTAAATTCCTTTGATATGTTTAAAAATATATGCTAAAATTGGACAAGTTTTTGTTATGGAGTAGAATATGTTAATTAATGGTAGACATTATAGAACAATATGGCTTGCTGAGGATAAAAAAACGGTTGAAATAATAGATCAACGATTTTTACCTTTTGAATTTATAATAGAAAAAATTAATAGCTCAACTGAAATGGCTATTGCGATTAAAGATATGCACCTTAGAGGTGCCCCTTTGATAGGAGCAGCAGCAGCTTATGGAATGTATCTTGCAACCCTTGAGGCTATTAACAATAAAAACGAACAACACATAAAAAACTGTTCTATCCTTTTAGAAAACACAAGACCTACTGCGGTAAATCTAAAATGGGCTTTAAATAGAGTTAATGCTGAACTTGAAAAAGTTTCTTCTATTGAAGAAAAAATTTCTACTGCATATAAACTTGCAGAGCTTATCGCTGACGAAGATGCAGAAACTTGTAGAATGATAGGTGTAAATGGAGTTTCTCTTATAGAAGAGATTTATGAGAAAAATGGTAGACGACCAGTCCAGATTTTAACTCATTGTAATGCAGGTTCTCTTGCTTGTGTAGATTTTGGTACTGCCACATCACCTATTTATGAAGCTGCAAAACGAAAAATACCTATTCATGTATGGGTTGATGAGACTCGACCAAGAAATCAAGGTAAACTTACATCGTGGGAGCTTGAACAAAATAAGATTCCAAACACTGTAATTTGTGATAATACTGGCGGATATTTAATGATGAAGGGAATGGTTGACTTTGTAATCGTTGGTACAGACAGAGTTACAAGAAATGGTGATGTTGCAAATAAAATTGGTACTTATTTGAAGGCTTTGGCTGCTAATGATAATAATATTCCTTTTTATGTGGCTCTTCCATCTTCAACAATTGACTTTAATATGGAAAGCGGTGATATGATACCAATAGAAGAACGAACTCAAGATGAAGTTTTAACAGTTGATGGTTTGTGTAAAGATAAAATAGAGCAAGTAAGATTATTTTCATATTACGCAAAGGCAGCTAACTATGGTTTTGATATAACGCCAGCAAGGTTAGTTACTGGTTTTATTACAGAAAAAGGGATTTGTAAACCACAAGAGTTATTAAATTTCTTTGATTAATGGATGTTTTAATGGTGGCTTCTGTATATTTTTCATCATTGGTACATAAAGTTAAATATAAATCTCCATTAGATAAAATAAAAAAACTTTTAGAAGAATGTAATGTTTCAAATATATTCTCAAAAAATGATCTTGTTGCAATAAAAATACATTTTGGAGAACTTGGAAATACTGGTTTTATTAGACCTATTCTTTTAAGGCCAGTAATCGAAAAGTTAAAAAAAATTGAAGCAAAGCCATACCTAACAGATACAAATACCCTGTATGTTGGCTCAAGGTCTAATAGTGTAGACCATTTGCATAACGCCAATCTAAACGGATTTAATTATTCCACATTACAAGTGCCTGTGATTATTGCTGATGGTTTAAGAGGAGAAAACTCTTGCGACATTGAGGTAAATCTACCTATATTCAAAAAAGTAAAACTTGCAAACGATATTGTTAATGCTGATGGAATGGTTTGTGTCTCACATTTTAAAGGACACGAAATTTCTGGGTTTGCAGGCACGATAAAAAACCTATCAATGGGATGTGCGAGTAGACAAGGAAAACTTGATATGCACTCAACTACTAAACCTTTAGTAACAAAAAATTGTACAAAGTGCGGTAGATGTATTAAAAATTGTCAGTTTGATGCAATTGAGATGAAAGATAAGGCTTTTATTACTACAAAATGCGTTGGTTGTGTAAGATGTATTGCAATATGCCCAGCCAAAGCAATAAAAGTTAATTGGAACGAAACTTCAGACAACACCCAAAAAAAAATGATAGAATACGCTTACGGGGTGACAAAATCATTAAAACAAAAAGTAATATATATTAATATTTTAGCTAACATTAGTAGTACATGCGATTGTTATGTAGGAAATGATAAACCAGTTATTTCTGACATTGGGTATCTTGCCTCGACTGATCCTATCGCACTCGATAAGGCGAGTTATGATATGGTTGTAAAAGCCGCTGGAGAAGATATTTTTCAAAAAATGTTTCCAAATGTAAATATAAATACACAATTTGACTATGCAAAACAATTAAACTTTGGAACTTGTGAATATAATTTGGTTGAGATAGATTAATAATCCTTAAACCCTTCTATATTAATAATTAATTCGAGTTCGCCAGAGGAAATTTTTAGTTTCTTTTTGATTTCTTCTTTTTCCCAGCCTTCTTCCATCAATAATTTTACTCTTTCTTTTAGAGTAAGTTCTTTCATAACTTCTTCAATTCCATCAAGGGCTTTTTCTTCGATTTCGATTGTTTGGTTTTCAATAATTTTTTGAGTTTGTTTTGCAATTTTTTGAGGTGAGTAAGTTAAATTATTTAATCTATTTTCAGGAAGGTCTAATTGATCGTCAATATCAGTAATTTTAATATCAAGTCCGCTCGCTTTTCTTTCTGCAAGTCTAATCAATTTTTCGAGACGTTTTGCTTTTTCTTCAACAAGGTTTATATTATTAACAGTGGTTTCATTTAATCTAACGATTATTTGATTTATTTCTTTTTTTATGTTTTCTAAGATTTCTTTATTTGTAACAAGCTTTTCTATTTTATTTTTTAGGAAAATATACCCAAAAATTATTATCAATATATTTATAATTACAAAAAAGAAATTAAGTAAAGTCATTTTATTCCCCCAAGAAATTATTCAATAAAGTTTTTTGCAATAGCAGCCCAAGACATTTCGTTTAAAACAAGATTTCTGCCATTTTGTCCCATATTTTCTCGCAATTTATCGTCTTCAATAAGTAATAAAATAGCGTCAGAAAGATTATCAATATCATCTTCTTTTATAGGAATGCCATTGTTATTTTTAAATCTTTCTTTATATTTTTGAGAACAGATAATAGGAATTCCGCAACTTGATGCTTCAATCGTCGAAATAGTAATTTGACGGGGCCAGATTGCAATATCAGCACCAATAAAAAAATTTGCAAGTTCTTTATTATTAACAGATGGAAAATGAATTATTTTAAAATTTGTTTTTTCTACAAGAGAATAAAAATATTCTTTATATTGAGTCTCAAAATTACCGACAAAAAGTAATATTACCTCTTTTGTGATTTTATTTTTAATTTTATCGAGTGCTAATATTATATTATGTGGGGCTTTGTCAAAAATAAGTTTACCAGTATAAATTAAAACAATTGCCTCAGATGGAATATTATTTTTTTGCCTAAAACTTTTTTTTATATCTTCATCTGGTCTAAAAAGGTCTGTATCCGCACCAAGTGGCACTAATTCAACATTCTTTTTTATCCTATATTTTTCTTTTATGAAATCAACACATTCAGAAGAAATTCCAATGATTCTATCTGCAAACTTTTCAATTTTTTTGAAATTAAACAATTTATAGAAGATATTGCCAATAAATCTATGAGATTCGTAAGTTTTTACCATGTGATCATCAAAAATAAGTTTAAAATCAAGTTTTTTCTTTAAATTCAATATTCTTACCGAATTAAAATTTGGAATGCCATGACAAATAATTATATCAGGTTGAATTTGTTTAATAGTATTCTTTAAACCCAAAAGCCATACTCTACCACTATACTCAAAAATTGTTTTTAATCTTATGATTTTAAAACCATCAACAAAAGATTCTCCTATTCCTACAAATCTATTGCCAAGCACAGCTTTTACAGTGTTGTCATAATTTGGAAATGGGAAATACCTATCAGATGTGACAACTGTAACGGTATGTCCCATTTTTGCATGCTCTTTTGCCAAAAAGTATTCCTGATAACCGAGTTTGGGTTGAATATAGTTGCAAAGATGAAGTATCCTCATCTATTCGCTGTGATAGTTAATTAATGTTGTTACTTTATAACCATCTAGAACTTTTTCGTAATTTAAAAAAGGAAGTCCTATTACACCAAAAAAACCAGCAACTTTTGCACCAAGGTTTTCTATCAAATTTGCACAGGCTTTTAATGTTCCGCCAGTTGCAATTAAATCGTCTATAATTAAAACATTACTGCCTGCTTTTATATCTTCTGTATGAACTTCTAAAGTTGCTTGCCCATATTCGAGGTTATAGCTTTCTTTAATTGTTTTGCCGGGTAACTTACCAGCTTTTCTTGCCAAAACAAAAGGAATATTTAATTTATATGCTAATGTTGAAGCAAATATAAAACCTCTTGACTCAACAGCAAGAAGCATATCAATTTTTTGATCTTTATATAATTCTTCTGTTTTATCGATAATCCATTTAAAAGCATCTGGATTTGTAAAGATACTTGTTATATCATAAAATAAAATACCAGGTTTTGGAAAGTCCTTAACTTTTCTAATCGCTAAATCAAGATTATAATCTTTCATCTTTTACCTCTTTAAATTTAATTTTTATGAACAAAACTATTCTACATTATTTTTGTTAAAATATCAATTTTTTTAATAAAGAAAATTTTAGTCGCTAAATTTCACAAATTTTCACAGAAATATACTGAAAATAGAATATATTTTTCTATTTGACTAATTTCCTCATATAGTTAAACTCTTCTAAAAGGTCAATAAATAATAAAAATTGATATTGCTTGTAATTTATTTAATACAAATGAATTAATAAAGATAATTATTTAAGGCATATATTGACAATTTGGACAATTGTTATTATAAGCATCCTATCTCAAAATTAATATTTCTTCTTGCTGTTTTTTCTTTTTTGTAAAACTCTTCTGTATAATATATTTTATTTTTTTCTAAGAATGTTTGTAAAACTTTTTTTCTGCCTTCTTTATATTTTTTGTTTTCTACAAAAGAATATTCTTTTTTAATTGATTTGCTGTAAAAAATATATTTAATTAAATTGGAGGAAAAAATTGACAAATCTGCGTCTAAAAAAATTTTTGTGTCAAAATTATCATTTTGTGGTTTATGAGTTTTTGTTGATAATATTAAACTAATTGTATTATCAATAATTTTTTGAGGAATATTTAGATTTTTTAATAAGTCAGTTGCAAATAAAGCACTTTTTTCTTCATTATCATTGGCTTTTGGATCGTAAATTATATCATGAAAACAGCAAGCATAGAACATACTTTCAAAATCCGTAATCTTTGATTTATATTTGAATATAATATTAAAAAAAGAATTTATATGAGATAAATTATGGTAATATCTATGTATTTCTGTATATTTTAATTTTAAATTGAATATTATAGCTTTAATTTTCTCATCTGAGATATTATATTTTTCTAAAATAACATACCAATAATTAAATAAATTCATATATTTTAATTTTTCCTACCTATATAGAATACATAAGAATAATATTTAGAATATTTTTTATATAAATCTATTTCGTATTGAGTTAAATTTAATATCTCCATTGCTTCTTTATTTTCTTGATATTTTAATTTCATTTTATTGATTTTATTTTCTAAAGGTATATAATACTCATTAAACCATCCTTCTTTACCCATAATAAAATATTCTACATCATAATATCCTGCTCTGTGAACTATTTCTAAGTTTTCTTCGAGAGTTTTCATTGTTGGATATTCACGAAACCAAAAATGTTTTACATCGTCTGGAATATTTTTTGAAAGATAGGATATTTCAGAGACCACAATATAACCATTGTTTTTTAAAAATTTTGACCATTCTTTTAAGCCTCTATCAAAACCAATTATATAAATAGAACCTTCAGCCCAAATTAAATCAAAAGATTCTTCAGGAAAATCAAGTGCAAACATAGATTGATTTGATGTTTTTATTTTATCATGCAAATTTTGAGAAACAATATTTTGGTTTATCCTATCAAGAAAAGGTTGAAAGTTGTCAACTGATGTAATTTCACAATTAGTTAATTTATTTGCTAGAGTAAATGTTTGGTAACCACTGCCACATCCAACATCGAGGATTTTTGGATTACTTGTCAAGTTTTTTATTAAGGATAAAGCCTGTATTGTATATTTTTTGTTACCAGGACCTTGTCTTGGTAAATCAATAAACATTTCATAAAACACATCCATTTTTAACTCCTTTTCTCTAACCTTTGTAGAATAAAAGTCAATTAATAATAAAGAATTATAAGCTAAAATGCAATAATTTTCAAAAATCATTAAATTTTTTAAAATAATTTGTGTTAAATATAAGATTTTTTATAAAAATGTATTATAATAATAAATAACAGAAATTTTTACAAAAACATTATTCTTTAGAATATTTTCAAAGAAAAGAGATTGTTTCGTTATGGATATAAAAACATTGTTTCTTTGTTTAATTTTTATTAATTTGTTTTTAACTGTTTTTATGCTGATTTCTTCAAAAATACAAAAAACATACAATGGTTATAAATATTGGATATTGAGTACATTTATTCTATCTATTGCTTATATTTTTTTTGCATTAAGAGGTATTGTTAGTGATTTTTTATCAGTTGTAATCGCAAATGCTTTAGCTAGTACGGTTGGAGTATTAAGGATAATAAGCATTAGGAAATTTTTTGCACTAAAAACAAGTAATTTATATTTTATTTCTGTTCCAATTTTGTCTTCTATAATATTCTATTTTACCTTTGTAATAAATAATGGAGTTATAAGAAATACAATAATTTCATTATTTCTATCAAGTGCATCGAGTTATATGGCATACAAAATGATAAAAAATATTAAAAAAGGTGTAGAAGCACTTTATATTTTTAATGCGATAATTTTTATTTCCTATTTAACGATTTGTATTATAAGAATGATTTCATGGATTATTACTCCTCAATCTATGTTACAGTCGTCATTTTCCAATATTTTATATTTTATTTCTGTCATGTCCCTTGATATTGGTTGGTGTATAATGATTTTTGCTATGAATGCTCAAAAAATAAATATGGAAATACAAGAAAAAAATAAACAATTAGAAGAACTTAATAAAGTAAAAAATAAGTTATTTTCTGTTATTGGGCATGATTTACGCAATCCTTTTAATGTAATACTTGGTTTTTCAAATCTTCTAATAGAAAAAATTGAAAAAAAAGAAATTTATAAAATGGAGAATGTTGTTGATAATGTAGTTATAATAAGAGATTTATCTTATAAAACATATATTTTATTAGAAAATCTTTTGAGATGGGGTAAAATTCAGATAGAAATAAATTCTTTTAAACCAGATTTCTATAATTTATATGAAATAATAGATGCAAATATTACATTTGTTAAACATATAGCAGAATTTAAAAAAATAAATATTATTGTAGATGTTGATAATTCTATTAAGATTTATACAGATAAAGATATGCTTGATACTGTAATAAGAAATCTATTGACAAATGCAATAAAATTTTCTTTTTTTAATACTGAAGTAAAAATCCTTTCAGAAAAGAAATTAAAAGATGTTGTCTTATCAGTACAAGACAAAGGTATAGGAATGTCTTTGGAGGATATAGATAAACTATTTAGAATAGAGGAATTATTTACAAGAAGAGGAACTAATAATGAATTAGGAACAGGTTTAGGATTAATCTTATGTAAAGAATATGTCGAAAAAAATAACGGCAAAATATGGGTTGAAAGCGAAGAAGGCAAAGGAAGTTGTTTTAAATTATTATTAAAAGGGGAAAGTTAAATTTCTTATTGCTTCCTTTATGCAAAAAAAAAGACCTGTTAGGTTTCAAAAACCTGACAGGTTTATATTGGCTAAATAATAATTTATTTAGAACCGCCAAACTCTTCAATTAACAGATCATCAAGATCATCTGCCCAATATCCTAAATCTTCAAGACAAGTTTTCAATTCTGTATAATTCATACCAATTAAATCTCTTTCATATAAAGCCCATACTTGTTCACTATCTCTTTGAATAGAGAGTTTAACTCCAAGTTTTAGATCGTTTAACTCTAAAAGTCTTCTGTAAAAAGCGAGTTCATTACCTGCTGGTATTTTCATTAAAGGAGATGCTACTTGTAAGAATTCTCTAATTTGATTTTCACCAACAGGAACAGATAGAAGAAGAATTTGGATAGCAGCAGAACCTCTTTGTAATCTCCAAATTTGTTTATCTGCATCGTAAACATCTTTAGCTTTAATACCTTTTTCTGTAACAAAATCATTAATCATTTGTGTTGCTTTTTGAATTAATTCACTCATAAAAAATCCTTTCAATTAAAAATAATTATCCAGTACAAAAACTTTTATACTTATCTGGACAAAATTAATTATAATTTCACCTTTAATTAAAATCAATAGATATAAAGAATATTTTTAAAGAAAACGTGTATATTTTTTACCATTTAAAAGGATTTAAATGTCTTTTAAACAATCTAAGACTTTATTTTTAGTATCAGCAAAAATTATTTCATCTAAGGCATTATTGAGTTTATCTTTATCTAAACATTTAATAATTAAATCTTTTTCTTCAATTGAGATAGCATCAAATTTTTTAAATAATTGACGAATTAGAGTTTGTTGCTTGTCTATAATTTTTCCTTTTTTTACACCTTTCTTTACTCCTTTTACAACACCTCTTTTTACACCTTTTTTAAGACCTTCTTTAAGACCTTCTTTAAGACCTCTTTTTTCTGCTATTCTTTCAAATGACATTACATAAGGCATTTTTACTACCTCCTCATATTTTTGAACTTCTAATTCTAATTTTTGTTCATAATCTTTTGGTAAATTAATTAGCCAATCTATAAACTTTAACACCAATATTATCTTTTCTTTTGCGAATCCTTTTTGGTATAATTTTTTTATCAAGTTAAGTTTTGTATTATACTTTTTTTCTACATCTTTTTTAACTTTATTACTTATTAATTGAACTAATACCACTAACCCAAATGGATTGTTACTATTTTCTAACTCTTCTAATCTATTTTCATAATCAAGTAGTTTTATTGTTGGAAAATCAATCTCTATTTTAAAATTCCATCTTTTCTGAACGAATTTATTTGGCTTGTAATTTTTATCTTCATCTGTTAAAATTACTAAACTAACAATTTCTTTTTCATATTTATCAAAAAGTCTATAATTGTAAACGTATAATCTTTGTGTAAAATTGGGTTCTTTATACCCTTGTATCTCAATGTGTATCAAAAGCCAAGTTTCTTTACCATCTTTTAGAAATACCTTAACAAGTTCATCTATGTATTTCTTACCAATATTGTTATCTTTTACAATTTTAGTTAGCTCTTGAGTCAAAAATTCATAGCCTTTACTAAAATCAACATCTTTACAAATATCGGGGAAGAAAAAATCTAAAAAATCATAAAAAAGTTCTTCTATTATATCTTTCCATGCACTGTCAACTTGTCTTTTCATAGATATAATATAATTGATTTTAGAAATTTAAGCAAGAATTTTTATATGCAAATAAAAAGTATATATGACAAAAAATATTCTTTCTTATTTATTTAAATAACAAAGAAAAGATAAAATTATAGAATAAATTTTGGTGTTAATATTGACTTATTATTTCAATTCAATTAAAATTTTAATATTAGATTGAATGATCTACAATGATTATGGAAAGGAGCATAAATTGAATCTAATAATTGATAAAACAATTGGATTAATTCCTACCAAATCTAATTTTGTTGATTCTGTTGCAATTAATAAGGATTATGCAGTTATCTTTGAAATTAATGATGCGACTGCTTATTTTTATGCACTTGATATAAGCAATGGCAAACAAAAGATATTAGATGTCTTGTACATCTATAACACAACTGCTATATTAGAGCCAAAAAAAGTTTCTGCTATTAAAATAGATTGGTCAGATAATTATCGTTATGCTATACTTTTTATAAACGATGATCCTCATGCAATCTTTGATTTTGAAGCCAAACGAGGTTATAATCAAGTAGAATATCCATCTGGAATCTCAGAAACTGGCTGGTCAAATAAAAATAAAGAATGGAATAGTTTAATAAAAAAAATACTCAATGAATGATGTCTAAAAATGCAAAAGCTTTTTAATTATCTATTAAAAAGCCTTGCATTTTTCAAAAAATATAAAATTTTATTTATTTTTAACTTACTTCTTTTATATCATAAGCCATAGTATCTGGATTTACCATTATATTATAACTATGACCTTTATTAAAAGTATAACTACCTGCATTTGCTTGTTTGGTTGGAGAACCTATGTTTTGTGAACCACTTGTATATTTTCCTGTGATACTATTAGCTCCATATTTAAAAATCAGATCAAGATTCCAATAAATTTTTGTAAATCACAGTTGAGTTACGCAACCAATTTAGTATATCATTTATTATATATAATTTTAAAAATACTACAAATAAAATTCTAAAAAAGATAATCTTTGTAAAGATATTTTTTAATATTTAGAAATTAATAAAAGAAATATAAAATTCGTTTAATTAAAAAAATATATTAGTTTAATATTTTATTTCATAGAATGATAATTAAAAGTTTTATGAATAAAAAAAAAATTTAAAAAAATGACCAACTAATTGAGTTTTTATATATTTTATCCAAGTTATTTTTGTTATTTGTTAAAAAAAATGTATTTTTTTTATTTATTGTTATTTTTCTTCTTCAATTTTTTAAAAAAATAGCTTATATTATAGATAACAAAAACAAGGAGGCTTTATGGCTTACAAAATATCAACAGATTGTATCGAATGTGGAACTTGCGTTCCTGAATGCCCAGTAAATGCAATTTCAGAAGGTAGTCCATATACAATCGATGCTAAAACATGTACTGACTGTGGAAACTGTGCTTCAGTTTGTCCAGCAGATGCGATTGCAAAAGGTTAATTTTTATGGGGTTGTGTAAAATCTTATTGTTTTTCCACAACTCCATCTTTGTTTTTATAAATAATAACATTCCAATCAATTAAGAGGAATAATTTTTGTGCAGTGTAGAAAAAGTGTTTTTGTTGCTTGTTATTTATTAATAGTAGTCATAGCCAATATTTTTAGCCTCCAAAAGATTACAATTTATCCTAACCAATTAGATTTTTCGTTTGATAGTTTTTATTCTATCCAAAATTATGCCTCTGATTTTTTTACAGATGATATATTTTCAGAATCCTATCAAAAAGACCAATTAATTTTTAGGATAAAAGCATTCTACCAAGCTTATAAGAAAAATTTTTATAAAGTTGAATTGATAAAAGATTTAAATGATTTTGATGTTATTTTCTATCTTGACATAAATACTAAATATTACTTAAAAAAAGGTGAGATAACTTCTAATATAAAAAAATACCTTCCATCTATCTATAAATATCCAAAAGGTAATAAGAGGATAGATCATTCTGGACTTTATTTTTATAATGAGAACTATTTTAGTTTTTTTTATGATATTTATGGAAAGACTCAGGAGGAAGTTCAAAATAACTGTGAAGACGTTGATATTTTTGGTAAAATTTTGCCATTTAATAAAAAAAATGATGCTTCTCTTAATTTGAAAAGAGCAATATCTGAAATTTTAGAAGAAAGCAATGATGATCAAGAACTTAAAAATTGGATTTCACTTACAAAAAATATATTTACTTATTCGTCAAGAAAAGTAGCAACTGAAAATAGACCATCTTTGCATAGTTTCGCAATAGCAGTTGATTTTTTGCCAAAAAAGTATTCTAAAAATATGTATTGGCTTTGGTCTTCTTATTTTACTCCTGAATGGTGGAATATTCCTGATAGTGAAAAAGTTCATATTCCACAAAAAGTAATAAGAATCTTTGAAAAATATGGTTTTTGTTGGGGTGGAAAATGGTTTAGGTTTGATATAATGCACTTTGAGTATAGACC
>MIAN01000039.1:23691-27896 GCA_001829125.1 Spirochaetes bacterium GWB1_27_13
GTATAGACCCGAAATTTTGTATTATGAAATGAGAGATTAATTTTATAGGAGTTTTTATGAGAAAAATAATTTTAATTTTTTGCTTTGCAATTTTACTTTTGGGATGTAAAAAAGAAACGGTTTTGTTATCCAAAATAGATGTATTAAAAAATAATAATTTTGGTTTTGCGTCTAATGATGGGTTTAATTGTTTTATAAAAGAAAATAAAATTGCCGTTTATTCTAAAGATGAAAAATTGTTATTTGAAAAAGTTTATGACGTGCCTGTATCTGCTTTTGATCTTGATAATAATAGCATTTTGATAATTGGTTTTTTAGATGGTAATTTAAAAGAGATAGATTTAAAGACCCAAAAAGAATCCAAAATTGATAAATTCTTTGATTCAATTAAAATTTTAACTTTTTCAAAAAATTATCAATATATTTTGTGGGTTTCAAAAAATAACTCTGTGGTAATTTTTGATAGAAAAACAAGAAACTTTTCTATGGGGGCTTATCAAGAAGAAGTTTACAATTTTAGTTTTGATGAAAATCAAAAAAAAATGTATATTCAATTTGAAAAAAAATTAACAATACTTGACTTTGATAAAAAAATTATGTTAAAAGAGTTAGAATAATTTTGAGAAAAGACCTGTCAGGTCTATAACATTCTTGGGAGGGACGATGCTTTCTGCAAAGACAATGATAAGCACTAATTTTATTGAATACGCATCTTATGTAATTAAAGATAGGGCTATTCCAGATATAGATGATGGATTAAAACCAGTTCAAAGGCGTATTTTTCATTCACTTTTTGAGATGGATGATGGGAAATATCACAAGGTTGCGAACATCGTTGGTAATACGATGAAATATCATCCTCATGGCGATGCGTCGATTTACTCAAGTCTTGTTGTTGTAGCAAATAAAGAACTTTTTATTGATACTCAAGGTAATTTTGGTAACATTTTTACGGGGGATGAGGCATCAGCTGCAAGGTATATTGAATGTAGGTTGAATTCTTTGGCAAAAGAGGTTTTGTTTAACAAAGAAATTACTGAGTATGTTGATAGTTATGATGGTAGAAATAAAGAGCCAGTAGCACTACCTGCTAAAATTCCAAACCTTTTACTAATGGGAGCAGAAGGAATTGCCGTTGGTATGGCAACAAAAATTTTACCACATAATTTTAACGAATTGTTAAATGCCCAAATTAAAATTTTAAAAAACCAAAAATACGAAGTGTATCCAGACTTTCAGCAATGTGGAATACTTGATGTTACAGATTACAATCTTGGTAATGGCAAGGTTAGAGTTAGGGCTGTAATTGAAGTTGCAAATGAAAAAACTTTACTGATTAAAGAAATTCCTTTTGGTACAACGACAGAGTCTTTGATTGCCTCAGTTGATAATGCAGCAAAAAAAGGTAAAATCAAGATTAGTAGTATAAATGACTTTACAGCAGAAAAAGTCGAAATAGAAATAAAACTTGCGAGAGGTGAGAATGCAGATGACACACTAAAAGCTTTATTTGCTTATACTGATTGTGAAATATCTATTTCTGTAAATCTTATTCTAATCCAAGATAATAAGCCAAGACAGATGACTGTAAACGAAGTTTTGGAGTATAACACAAAAAAACTTGTTAGTGATCTAAATAAAGAACTTGAGATAGAAAAAAACAAACTAGAACAAAGACTTCACAATCTTACTTTAGAACGAATTTTTATAGAAAATCGTATTTATAAAAAAATAGAAGAAGTTACAACTTATGAAAAAGTAATTTCTGTTGTAGAAACCGAAATGAATAAATTTAAAAAAATGTTTATTAGAGAATTAACTAAAGAAGACATAGAGAAACTTTTAGAAATCAAAATTAAACGAATTTCTTTATACGATATAGAAAATCACAAAAAAAACATTGATGATATTGTTAGAAACCTCCAATTAGTCAATGAAAGGCTAAAAGATATAAAAAAGTACACAATTGAATATATAACAAATCTTTTGGCTAAATATGGGAAAAATTACCCGCGAAAAACAAAAATTAAAAAGTTTGAAACGATAGATGTAAAAGAAATTGCACAACCAGATATTAAAGTTTACTGGGATAAACAAAGTGGATTTTTGGGAACAGATGTTAAAGGTGAAGATTCTTTTACAGTATCACAGTTTGAAAAATTTTTGATTATCAATACAGATGCAACTTATAAAGTAATTGGCATTGATAGCAAAACATTTATTGATACAAATGCTATCTATGTTGATGTTTTCAATCCAAAAAAACATTTTGCAGTAATTTATACTGATTTGGAAACTACAACCCCTTATGCTAAAAAATTTAAGATTGAAAAATTTTTGACAAACAAGGTTTATCAATTATCACCATCTGGCAAAGGTAAACTCGAATATATTGGGACAAATGTAAAAGCAAAGGTAAAAGTATTCTACAAAAAAAAGCCAAAACAAAAAGTCAATGAAGAAGTTTTTGACTTTAGTAAATTAGAAGAAAAAGGGGTATTGGTTTGGGGAAATAGAGTTGCCACAAAAGAAATCGAGAAAGTGGAAGGGTAGCAAATTAGCCTAAAGCTTGGATTTTTCAAAGGTATTTTGAGATTTACACAGACTTTTTTACAGTCTCTAAATTTTTATATATCAATTATTTGTATAATATTATTCTTTATACTTATAATTCTATCTGTTTTTAATAATTATAAGATTGATTTTAATAAATATATTTATAATTTGTATTTTATAGTACCAATGGCTTTATTATATACAATTTCAGATGGATTTAACTATTTTATTGATAATATTTATAAAAAATCAATAGATAATTACAAATAAACTGAATATTAATTTTATTATAACTAATTACTCTTTATTAGTTTGATTTAAAAACTAATTGAAAAATTTATATAAATGTTATATATTTTTAATCTATGTTATAATTTCTTGGGAGTATCTATGAAAAGATTATTAGAAGAAAAATTAAAAATTTATGATTTAATAAAAATATTTGTTTTAATAATCCAATTCAATTTTGTAAAGTTTTTACTAATATTTATCTTATTCTTTATTCCTGATCAAATTATATCTTTTGTTGTTTTTGATATTTTAAAAATAAATAATTCTATAATTTCTCTATTTTTACCTTTACTTTTAATTATATTTACTTCTCTTGGATGGTGTGAAATTTATTCTTTAATAAAAAATCAAGTAGACTCAGATTTGGATTATAAAATGTTTAGAGATTTCAATAGAAATTGGTACAAATATTTTGTAACAGGTATAATATTTGTTTCTGTCTTTTATGGATTTCTAATTATAAAAGAAATATCTATAAATTAAAAAAATTATCTATTTTATTAAATTCTTTTCCAATTATTCGGCACTTCGTATTAAAAAAAGATTAATATGTATTGCTAAAAATTGTTAATATGAAAAAATTGCTTTTTTTCTGTAAAATTCTGCAACTAAAATCTAATCAATAAATATATTTTCCCTCAGATTACCATTTTCGTCGTAAATTTTTTGTTTTATGTATTCTGGTTGTTTTTTGGCTTTTTCTAAAAAGATAATTTCGTCTGGTGTAAACAAAGGGCTTATTTCTAATTTTTGGTCAGTTAAATCCGTTATTAATAAACCAGATTTTTTTAACCAATTTTTATACTGACTAATTTGTCCTTTTATGCAAGTCTCTATTGAGTCAACACCAGTCTTATTTTTTAGAGGTGCAAATTCATCTTCTCTATCAGTTTCAAAAAAGAATGATTTATTTGCAAATGCAATAACATCAAAAACAAAAGTTTCAAATTTTATTGCATTCATTTGTCCTTTTTCTGCAATATCATTCTCTTTAAAAATATACCCTTCAATTTGTTTTTTTGCAAAATGAATTGGAAGTTTGCTTGTTGCTTTAAGCAAAAAATCAACATTAAAAATATGAATCCCTATTGAACCAAATAAATATTTAAGTTCGCCAGCAGAATCTTTTTCATACATTTTTTCTTTCGGTAAATCAGAATATTCAATTATAGAATTTTTCTCTAAAGAATTGACAATACAACCAAGTTTTTCTTCTGGATAAAGTTTTTTTATAACCTTAGTTGTAACCTTGCTTTTTTTTGAAATATGATAACCAATAAAATATGGGTCTGCCAAATTGATTAACGGATTATCAACTTGAAAATAAGATAAATACTTAATGCCTTGAGCATTCATAT
>MIAN01000039.1:27922-52949 GCA_001829125.1 Spirochaetes bacterium GWB1_27_13
ATAAATACTTAATGCCTTGAGCATTCATATCTTTTATTAAACCATTTTTTAAAAGTGCTTTTAATATACCACCATGACCATCTGGATTTAAAAAAAGTTTATTTTTAT
This sequence comes from Spirochaetes bacterium GWB1_27_13, assembly GCA_001829125.1. GTDB lineage: Bacteria > Spirochaetota > GWE2-31-10 > GWE2-31-10 > MWDO01 > GWC1-27-15. The sequence goes on from MIAN01000039.1 coordinate 28,031, forward strand.
CAGAAAGAATTAATTTTCCATCCAAAGTTATTGTAGGAAACATTCCTTGTTTAAAAAACACAACATTATTTTTGTCTAACTTAAAAAAATCATTCTTAACAAAAAATTCTTTTGTATCATTATAATTTGTTTCTGATGTCATTATATACCATTTAAAGTTGTTAGAATAATATTCTGTATAAAATTTAATCTTTTCTGCAAAAATTTGAAATAAAGACTTGTTTTTTATAGGGCTTATCGGAAAATTTCCTTTTGGATTTTCATAACCAAGCCTTGATGCCTGTCCCCCTGCTACTGTAAGAAATGCAACTTCACCACGTCTCAAAGCCTCCTCACCTACTTCTTTCAAATCTTTAGTTCGTTCTTCTATTGTAAAACAATCAGCAGGTTTAAAATCAAGATTTTGTTGGTGATTTTCATCGTATTGCTCATAGTATTTTTTTATTTTATTTAGTTCTATATTATTTAACTCATTAATTAATTGATCTTTTTCTTCATCAGAAAGTTCATCCCAAAAATAAAAAATATGTGAATTATTAGTTTTTAAAAATTTTTGTATTAACAAAGATTCTTTAACATTCCTACCTAAACTTTTCATTGATTTTTCCTTTCATCTAATAATCTTAAAAGTTCTTCAATTTTATTTTTTATAATTTTTACATCAATTTTATTTTCATTTTTTGATTCATTTAGAATATTTTTTGCTCCCTTGATAGTAAGTCCTTCTTCATAGAGTAATTTTTTTATTTTAAGAATAATTTCAATGTCTTTTTCTCTATAAACTCTATGACCAAATTTATTTTTTACAGGCATAATTTGACTAAATTCTTGTTCCCAAAAACGAAGAACAGTCGGTTTTACACCTGTAATTTCTGCCACATCGCCAATTGAGTAATATTCTTTTTTATTCCCAATGTTCATATTTTTCTTTTCTACCAAGTAACCTTTTTAAAGAATCTTTAAAATTTGCTTTTTCATAAATTATTCTATAAAGTTCTTCAGTTAGTGGCATCTCAACTTCGAGGTGTTGTGCATAGTGTAGAATTGATTTACAATTTTTAACACCTTCTGCAACCATACTCATACTATTTATTATCTCGTCAATTTCTCTACCTTTTCCAAGTTGTTCGCCAACAAATCTATTTCTTGAATGTTTTGAGCCACAAGTAACAATCAAGTCCCCAATGCCAGCTAACCCAGAAAAAGTTTTCTCTTGAGCACCTGCTTTTTTACCAAGCCTAATAATCTCAGCAAGACCTCTTGTCATTATAGCGGCTTTTGTATTGTCACCAAATCCAATGCCATCAGAAATACCAGCAATTATTGCAATAACATTCTTTGAAGCAGCCGCAATTTCAACCCCAACAATATCATCATTTGTATAAACTCTAAAAAAATCTGTCATAAAAGCCTTTTGAACTTCTTCAGCTAAATTTATGTCTGTACAAGCAGCAACAATAGTAGTAGGAATTCCTTTACTAACTTCTTCTGCGTGTGTTGGACCAGACAATGCAACAACCCCTTTTTTTACTGGGATTACACTATCAATTATTTGCGACATTCTCAAAAATGTATTATCTTCAAGTCCTTTAATTACAGTTACAAGGATTTGATCTTTTGTTATAAAATTTTTAACATTCTCACACAAACTTCTTAAAGCAAAAGAAGGAACTGCAAAAACAACTAAAAGAGCATCTTTAACAGCACTCGATAAATCATTTGTTACAGTTAAATTTTCAGGAAATTTAACTCCTGCCAAAAATTTCTTATTTTCCTTTTCTTCTCGAAGTTTTTCGGCAACAGGCTTATCAAATTCCCACATAGCCACATCAAATTTTGCACAAAGCATAACAGCAAGAGTATTACCCCATGACCCCGCACCTAAAACTGCTATTTTGTCATTCATTTTCATTTTCTCCAATATAAAATTTTATGCTAATTGTATAAGTATATACAATTTTTTAAAATTTTGAAAACAAATTTGACATTTTTAAAAAAAATATTTTTAAAATATTGACTAAATTACTAAAAAAGCTGATAATAACAGCCGATACTAGTTTGTACAAAACGATTAATACTATGGGAATAAGGGGTAACTGATCCTTGTTTCATTAAAAAGGTTGTAATTATTTATTTGATAATTTCATTTTCTGAGGAAATTTAATGTCTCTTTTTAAAATATATTTTTTTTTAATTGTGTTTACTGTGTTTGCTAATTTTTTGTATTCTTCAACATATATTGATGTTTATTATAAACAAATAAATGATAAACAATATACTTTTTTTGCAAATAACTCAAATTTTTGTCCATATCAAGTTTTAGTAAAAGTCGAAGTACCTGAAGGAATGCAAATTACTGATTCTCTCCCTTTTTATAAGGTTGTTCCACCTCAACAAAACAATGTATATTTGTTTAGTATTTTAACAAATGATATAACTAAAGATTTAAAATTTAAATTTAATTTCAATTTTTCAATGGGTAGTCCAGATTTAAGTAATGATGTTAATTTTGAATATATTTTTCCATTTCAAGAAAACGAAGAAATAAAATTAACTCAAGCATATAATGGAAGATATTCTCATAAAGGATGGACAAAATACTCTTTGGACTTTGGGATGAATGTTGGAACTCCAATTTGTGCAGCAAGAAATGGGGTTGTTGTTGCTGTAAAAAGTGACTCTTCAAGAGGTGGTCGCTCTTATAGATATAGATATATGGCTAATTATATAATAATTTACCATGATGATGGCTCTTTTGCTTCATATATGCACCTAAAAAAGAATGGCAGTCTTGTAAAGATTGGGGATAGGGTTAATCAAGGTGATCTAATTGGTTATAGTGGAAATACAGGTTGGTCAAGAGGTCCTCACTTACATTTTATGGTCTATAAACCAACAGTTTTATCTTATCAAACTTATGCAACTCTATTTATTGGTGAAAATGGTCTAATAACAGAATTAAAATCCAAAACTAAATATTTTTCTTATCATAAAAAGAAAGAACTTATTGTATCAGAAGGTACAGTTACTAACAATCAAACAGATACAGAAAAACAAGAAACAGACCTTGGTGGACTTTAATTTACCTTCTAAAGATTATATAACACAGATTAATCAGATTGTCGCTGATTGACACAGATTAAATCGCGTAAATATAGACACTAAATATATTTAACTTTTTAAATTTATGACAAATCAAAAACTTTTTGGTATATAAAGTTCGATTAAAAAAATCTTCACAGAAAACTAAAAATCACGCTTAATTTAGAATATCAAATTTAAAAGACCTGTCTGGTTTTTAAAACCTGACAGGTCTCTATTATTCGTTTTCATGAGAAATAGTTTATTTTTTTTCAAATAAACCAACAATTAATCTAAATACTGACGTTAAAATAGAAAAACCAATTACAATTCCCCAAATTTTAGGATCAAATATTGGTTTTGTGCTAAAAATTACATTTAATGCAGGTACATATACTATTGCTACAATCATAATTAGCATAAACAAAGAAAACAGTTTTAATAGTACATTTTTTGCAGTAAATTTTCTGATAAATATTCCATCTCTTAAAATAAAAACATAAATCTGTGGTGAAATTAAAGTTATCAAAAACGAAACTGTTTGAGCCATTATTTTATCATTCGTTATTTTCCATGTTATTAAATAACCTAAAGTGATACAAACACCAAAAAATATACCATCTAAAATCATGTGTATTCTATCTTTAGCAAAAAGAATAGGGTCTGTTATTTTTGATGGTTTTTTGTCCATTACTTTATCTGAACTTTGATCTGTTGAAAGTCCAACACCTGGTGCTGTTTCCATAATAACATTCGACCAAAGAATTTGTATTGCAGATAAAGAAGCGCCTGGTCCAAAAATAGGTGATAATAAAATAGTCACAACTTTACCGATATTATTTGTAATTAAGTATTTTACGAGTTTTTTTAGATTTTGAAATACTATCCTACCCTCTTTAATTGCCATAACAATTGTAGAAAAATTATCGTCTGTTAAAATTATTTCTGCTGCCTCTTGAGAAACTTGACTACCAGCACGCCCCATTGCAATACCAACATCTGATTTTTTGAGTGCAGGTGCGTCATTAACACCATCGCCAGTCATTGCAACTATATGATTTTTTTGTTTTAATTTTTCTACTATTTTAAGTTTATCAAGTGGAGCTACTCTTGAGTAAACTCTTAACTCTTCAACTTTTTCTGAAAACTCAGCATCACTCAATTTTTCTAAGTCTCTTCCTTCAATTGCTTGGTCAATATTGTCTGCAATCCCAACGCTTTCTGCTATGCTAAAGCCAGTTTTTTTACTGTCGCCTGTGATCATAACAACTTTTATGTTTGCATCTTTTGCAGTTTGTATAACATGTTTAACTTCATCTTTTGGTGGGTCATAAATCGCAGCAGAGCCTAAGAATGTAAATCCAGAAAGGTCTGTTTGTTCAATCTTTTTTGTATCTTTAGAAACTATTTTTTTAATAAAACCAATTAATCTAAAACCTCTTTCAGAACGGCTTGATAAGTCTTTTAAAATATCATGCTTTTTATGCTCATCAAGTTCGTTTTCTGTTTCTTCTATACAAAAAGAACTACACATATCAATAATTCTATCAGGAGCACCTTTAATTATTATTTCTTTTTCACCAGATGGAGTTTCTGTTAAGGTTGCAGAATACATAATATCAGATGAAAAAGGAATTGTATCTAATGCTTTGTAATTATCAAATTGATCTGGCTTAAATCCTGATAAAAGCCCTGCCTTTAGTAATGCAATTTCTGTTGGGTCTCCAGATTCTTTTGTTATGTTACCGTCTTTTTCTTCGATTGATGCAGTAGAACATTTTACAGAAATTAAAAATATATCGTGTACTATGTGAGATTTACCTTCTGCAATAAGTTTAAATAAATCTGCCATTGTGTAAAATTTATTTCCAATTAAAACTTCTTTTACTGTCATATTGTGCTGTGTGATAGTACCAGTTTTATCTGTACATATATAATCAACATTTCCAAGTGTCTCAACAGATGAAAGTTTTTTTACAATAACAGAGTTTTTTGCAAGTCTTTCTACTGCCAACGACAAAGCGATTGTAATTGATGCAGGAAGCCCTTCAGGGAATACGGCAACCATAATACTAATTGCAATTAAAATAGCTTCTTCAATTTTAAAATGTCTTAAAATACTTACGACTAAAACAAATATAGCCGAAAATAACGCAAGACCAACCAAAAACTTAATTTCTTTATTGAGTTTTTTTTGTAGTGGTGTTTTTTCTTCTTCGGTTTCTTGAATGTTTTCTGCTATTTTACCCATTTCTGTTGAATTACCAGTTTTTACAACAATTGCCTTGCCAAATCCTTGCAAAACTTTACTTCCACTAAAAACAATATTAACCATTTCGTAAGGTTTTAAACCATCACCTTTTAGTAAATCCGTTTTTTTAGAAACTGGCTCGCTTTCGCCAGTCAAATGAGCCTCATCCACAAGGAGATTTTTTGCCTCAATTACTCTTGCATCAGCTGGTAGAATATCTCCTGCCTCAAAAATTATAATATCACCAGGAACAATAAATTTTGACGCAATAACTTCGATACTACCCTCTCGCAAAACTTTAAATTGTGGTGAAAGTATTTTTTTTAGTTCTTCAACTGCTTTTTCTGCCTTACTGTCTTGGATTAAACTTATTATTGTGTTTATTATAACAACACCAAGAATAGCCGCTCCTTCTATAAAATCTTTTATTATAAAGGAGAAAATCGTCGCGACAAAAAGAATAATCACCATTGGTTCTAAAAGTAATTCAATGATTTTTTGGATTAAACTTTTTTTCTTTTTTGGTGTAATTTCATTTAAACCATAAGTTTTTATTCTTTCTTCTGAGTCTTTTTCTGTCAACCCTTTATTAGAGGTGTTGAGTTTTTTAATAGAGTCTTCTACTCCAACTGAGTAAAAATCATCCAATTTTAACATAATTTATACCTCACAAATTTATTCTATCGAAAGGAAACAAGAAGTAATCCCCCCTGTTTTTTTTCGATTTCGACATTCATATTTTTACAATAATAGTTAGTAGAATAAAGAATTTATGAGAAAAAAGCAAGTAAATTCTAAATGATTGTATTAGCTAGCCAATAATATACTTAAACGTTTGTAAGAGGTCTATAAATAATATAATTAATATTACTTGTAATTTGTTTGATATAAACTAATTAATATATATAAGTGTTTAAGGTATATATTGACAATTTGAACAATTGTCAATATAAAAGAACCCCCCAGATAGAATTATAATATCCTACACTGGAAGGCAATAAATAGAAACACAAAACTATAGAAACAAGAGGTCGCTGCCCAAGCTCCCATAATAATAAACTTATTTAGCGTGTCCAATTCTTGCAAATGGAACTGTGAAAGAGTCAGAATCGCCCCATTCTTTAGGAGAATTTGAATCTGTAACACCTGTTGAATCTGTTAAAGCTGCATCGTCACGAGGAACTGTATCAAGACATGAGCCTTCGCCTTGTCCAAGCATTATGCCAATACCTTTTGTCTCAAGGTCAGATTTTGTAATACCCAAAACAGTAAAAGGGATTTTCATTTCATAGAATGTATCTCTTGCACCATCATGTCCTAATGCTTTAAAATCAACCATTTTTGAAGGTGTATTTCTATCATCAGCATCTTTAACGCCCCAGAGTGTAGACGCTGCTAAACCATTCTTGAAAGCTATGTTAATACCAGATGTGCCTACTGGAGTACCAACTGTTGTACCTTGTGCAGGGTTTTGTACAAATTTGTAGTAATTTGCTCCAACTGGATCACCTACAAAAACATTGCTTACTGCTTTAGAAATATAAGCTTGCCAGAAATTACCAGCAATATACATTTGATAATCAGGTAAGTCTACACCAGTCCAATAAGGTTTACCAAGATTCTTTTTCCACATATCAACTGATGCTCCTTGACCGCTAACTGTATCAAAAGCAAGCCATGTTGGAGTATTTTGTTGAGAAGGTTTTGTTCCAGCAGAAGAACCTGCATTAGAAGGGTCTGCTATATCTGTTATATCAACATATTGCCATGCAACATAAATATTGCTATCATCCCATGCTGCCCACATGTGAGTTACATCAAAAGGACATTCGTGCATTGACCAGTTACTACCTAAAGTTCTTGGATCATCGCCTGCCATATTGATAGTAATTAACATATCATCAGTCCATTCATTAGCACCAATACTTCCATCTATTGCTATTGTAGAAGAACTTATATATTTTCCTAAAGTTGGATTTACTGTATAAGGTTTTGTTTTATCACCATTAATTGTTGTAGTTGTCGTAGGAATAGTAGTTGTTGTAGTTACAATTGTAGTCGTTGTTGTAGTTGGTATAGTAGTTGAAGTTGTACTTGTTGTTGAAGTACTTGTGCTAGTAGAAGTACTACTTGTAGTTGTTACAATCGTAGTCGTTGTTGTACTAATAACTGTTGTAGAAGTTGTTGTAACAGAAGAACTTGGTGTTGCATAAAGCGTTTTTCCTACTGATATATTTGCACTTTTATCGCCAGTTTGTACTTTAAAAAGATATTGAGCATCATTTGTCAAATCTTTAATAGTATATGTTCCAACACCAGCCAAAACAATTGCTGTCTTTTTAAAACTATTAATAGAATAAGTTACTATTATTTCTGTTAAATCAGTATCAATAGGGTCAATCCATGTTAAAGTGACTTCTTTATTCCCCGCATTAGCAGTTAAATCAGTAACCTCAGCAGGTGGAAGAAGATCAGTTTTGAGAAGACTATCGCAGCCCACAAATGAAATTAGAAAAATTACAAAAAACACTGTTAAAATTAAACTTTGAATACTTTTTTGCATCTTATTATTCCTCCTATAAATTAAATAAAACATGCTATCAAGAAATAGCAAGTTGTGTACCATATTCATATTAACTATTGTAATATGTTTAATTATAAAGAATTAAACATAATTTTACATTTACGAATTTATGCTAAAATAAATCTGTTTTTGTGAAAAAGGCTATTTTTAAGAAAATTTATTTTTTGATAGTATTCCAATAATAAAAATTATCTACTATAATAATTATATACCATTAAGAATATTCTTTAATAAAGGACAAAAAATGCAAAAGGGAATAATTGCTAGTATCGACAAAGTGATGTATTCTTGCGGTCTTGAAATACTTCATCCTGGAGGTATTGAAAAAACAGACGAAATGGCAAAACAATGTAATATTGACGAAACTAAAATTGTCTTGGATATTGGTTCTGGCAAGGGTTTTACAGCATGTTATTTAGCAGAAAAATATAAATGTCAGGTGATTGGCATTGATTTATCTGGTGATATGATAGATTATTCTTATCAATTAGCAAAAAAGAAAAAATTAACAGATAAAGTTAGTTTTAAAAAAATGGATGCAACTAATTTAGACTACGAAGATGATTTTTTTGATATTGTTTTTTCTGAATGTGTCACAGTTTTGTTAGACCAAAAAAAAGCCTTAAAAGAATCTATTAGAGTGACAAAAAAAGGCGGTTTTGTGGCAGATTTGGAAATGATATGGAAAAAGCCTCCGATAGAAGAGTTAATAAAAAAAACTTACGATATTTGGGGTGGTTTTAAGACTGTTACTTTAGAAGAATGGCAGAATGTTTTTATAGAGAATGGATTAACAAATATAAAGCCTGTTGACTTTTCATATAAAATGCTCAATATGAAAAAAGATATGATGAAACAAATTGGATTGTTTGGTTTAATAAAAATGGGGTTTATTATATTAAATAAAAAAGATATAAGAAAAGCTTTTATAGAATATCAAAAAATATTTAATGATTATGTTGATTATCTCGGCTACGGATATATAGTTGGACAAAAACCTCATTGAGGATAAATATTAATTATCACAACAAGCGTTGAATTGAACTTTTAATCTCAATTTAATAATTAAAAATGCTAAATTTAGAGAAAATTGTATAAATTTAAATAAAAAAGTTAATATTTTAAATTTATTGTTATTTTTAATTAGAATATTTATTTTTTAGTACGTTCTTGGTTTAAAAAAAATGAATTCTTTTAAAAAATTTTAGTTGACTTTTTGGTTGGTTTCAATTAAGATTAATTGTTATGCGAGTAAACCATTAGACAAAATCTTCATCAAGAGAAAAAAAATGAATGATATTGATTACAACTTTCTAGAAAATTATTTTGAATGTAATTATAATGATATTGCAGGAAGCAAAAAAGACAACAATACCTCAGATAATGAGGAAAATTTCAAAAAACAAATAAATGTTGATAATATTTTACAGAATAAATATGCTGTATTAGGAATAGATATTTATCAGTATAGCCAATACGAAATTAGCAAACAAATTGTAGTACCATTTCTTTTTCAACAAATGCTAATCAGGACATTTAAAGTTTGCTTTAATGTAGAACCATTTCTATTTCAGCAGTATAATAAAGGTAATTTTGAGGATAGTTTTCAGTATTTTGTTTCACATTTTATTGATACTGGTGATGGTGGTTTTTTGATTTTTGATACACCAATTCATGCAATAGTATTTGCGATATATTTTGAATCAATTGTCAGAAATATTAATTCTGGATTTTTATATAAAAAATTAGGGTCTTTTGTTGGTCCTCTTTTATTAAGATATGCAATTACCTACAATACTGTCTATCATTTGATAAATAATAAGAATCACGGATTATGTAATTATTATGGTTCTGGAATAATTGATTGTAGTAGAATCATATCAAAGGATAGATTAAATCGATGCTTAATTGATGAAGATACATATAAATGGTTTTTATATAATACAAATGGAATAGAAACATTATCATATATGCCAATTGAGGCAATAAAAGAAATTGATTCTTTTAAGAACTATCAGTCTGATAATCAACAAAAAACAGAGTCTTTTTGCTTTCCTCACAAACGGACTGAAATAAATAAGGGAATACAACGCATTGATATACAAAAAATAGGTGAAATTAAATCAAAATCAAGCATATTATCAATTTATAATTTACATCTACAATTTTCTTATCAATTACCTTTTATAAAAACAGACCCTAATGAAAAAATCCATTATTTTACTGTCTCATTAGGTAATCTAAACACTGAAGGAATTGTATAACACATATTAGCACGAATTTTAAAAGATTAACACAGATTACTCTGGTTTTAAATCAAAATGTTTGTTATTTTACATTTTAATCTGTGTTATATTAAAACATTAAAGAGTTAAAGAAAGGAATATTATGACAAAAAAAATTTTTAGATTTACTATGATTTTGTTATTTTTTGTGAACAATTTATTAATGCCTCAAACTCAAATTTCTTATCAAATATTTGAGAATAAAAAGACTATAATTGGGTTAAATGACCTATTTATACTTTTAAGCTTGCTATTTTTTATTTTTATTTTCATTTTTTATAGAAAAAAGATTCTTTTAAGCTTAAAACGTAATTTTTTTTATTTTTTTACTAAGTATATTTTTATTATTTTCCCTATTTTCAGTGTGATATTTTTTCTAATTGGATTGGCTGGATATGATAAACTTTATAAGTATTTATATTGGTCAACTCTATTTTCTTTTGTTGTTATCTTTATTTCTCTTTTATTATTAAGATTTATACATAAACTATTTATTTCTATCAAAATCAAGCATAATAAAGACAATGAAGACAAATTATCTTTTATAAATCTCTTAGTTATTACTTTTTTCAAGTTTTTTATTGGATTTATAGCAATATCATTGATCCTTCTAATTTGGGGTATTCCACTCAACTTATTAAACATAATATTTACAAATTTTAATATAACACCTATTTCTCTAACAAAAGTTATAATAGAAAAAATATTCAAATTATCAATAGTGTTTATAATTGGATTTTTAACAATCTATCTTTCAAAAATAATTGGTGAAAATATTTTTAGATTGGCAGAAGATGATAATCGTTTAGAGCTAAGCGAAAGAGAAGCAAGAGTTAAAACACTAATTAATGTAGTAAATAATCTTATTAAGGTAGTTGTCTTTATTTTTATAAGTTTTTCTTTTTTGCAAGAAATTGGGGTAAATATTACAACTCTTCTTACTGGTGCTGGTATTGTAGGTATAGCGATTGGTTTTGGTGCCCAATCTTTAGTAAAAGATTTTCTTAGTGGTTTTTTTATACTTATAGAAAGTCAATACGCTGTTGGTGATGTAGTTAAAATTGGTGATATTGCAGGATTAGTAGAAAGAATAACTTTAAGAGTGACAATTTTAAGAAATCTCGAAGGCGTTGTACACACAATCCCAAATGGAAATATTTCTACTGTTTCTAATATGACTTGTGGATGGTCTCGTACAGTAATTGATGTAAATGTTTCTTATAAAGCAAATATTGATTATGTAATAGAAGTTCTAAATACAATATTAGAAGAAGCGTATTCTGATCCAAAACTATTACCACTCCTAATAAACAAACCAGAAGTACTCGGTGTAGAAAAACTTGGAGAATCAAGCGTTATCATAAGAATACTCGCCACAACAAAACCAATAAAACAATGGGATATGGCAAGAGCATTAAACAGAAGAATAAAAAATAAATTTGATGAAGTTGGCATCGAAATACCATTCCCTACAATGAAAATTGTTATGGATAAGGAAAAGTTAAGTTTTTAAGAAAAGATCAACTTTTTACCCGTAATCATTTACGGGTAAAAATATATAATACGGATTTTAAGAGATTAAGATAGATTATACTGATTTTTATTCAAAATATTTGTTATTCTATAATTTAATCTGCATTATATCGATTTATAATCAACTACACATTATTAGTTATAAACGCTTCATTAAATAATGAATTTTTTTCGAAGAATATATCGACAAGAACAGGATCAAAATGCTTACTTTTTTCTGAAAGTATTAAATGAACTGCTTTTTCGTGGGAAAAAGGGTCCTTATACGTCCTTTTTTGCCTTAAAGCATCGTAAACATCTGCAATTGCAAGAATTCGAGCTGATAATGGGATTTCAAAACCTTTTTTGTAATTTGGATAGCCTTTTCCATCCCATCGTTCATGGTGATTTTCTGCTAAGGCTGCAGCTAATATTAAAAATGATTTTTTTCTACTCATTTTTACTATTGAGTTAAGTCTTTGATAACCTAAAGTTGTATGTTTTTTCATTATTTCGTATTCATCTTCTGTCAATTTTTTTGGATTTTTCAAAATCACATCGTCTATACCAACTTTGCCGAGGTCATGTAAAGATGCACTGTACACTAAATCTCTAACATATTCTTCATCAATTATATAATAATCGGTATCTGCTAATATATTATTTTTTGCAATGAGTAAATCAAGTTCTGCTTCTTCTTTTCTTCTTTTTAATTCTTCTGCAAGTATTTGAGTATAAATCGTAACTCGCTCTTGATGTTTCGCTGTTTCTATATCTCTTAACTTTGAAATTTGCTGGAGCGTGATTAACATTTCTTTTTGAAATTCTTGAAACTCAAAATCATTTATAAGTAAAATCTCACTCATTTTATAAATTGATTTCATTACCAGAGAGACAATAAAATTTAGAGAACCGTCTTGGTTAAAAATATTTTCCGATGGGTCAGAAATTAAAATGTATCCAATACCTGTTTGTCGTAATTTATGTTCATTCAAATAAACAAGTTCTTCAAAAAGTTCTGGATTTATCCCGCTAAACTTTTCGGTTATTATTTTATCTGTTAATAAATTTATATTATTCACTAAATATGTATATAAAAGTTCTGCTTCTTCATTATAGTTAAAATTTCTTAACTTTGTTATAAATGTTTCAAATTTTATATTATTGTCTTCCAATGTATAAATTGCCCCACCGTAATATACTTTGCCATTGAGTTCTAATTTTTTGAAATCATCGGTGATATAATATTTACTATCTTTTAAAGCATAGATTATTGGATTTAGCACTTCTTTATTATAAGCCATTTTTTTTGCTTTAAATAATGATAATGAGTTTAACACTTTAAGACAATTTTGTTCGCCAATAAATTCTTCAAGTTTTAGCCAGAAATCACAAAGAATATCCTCAATGTATTTTTTCTCTAATATAGCTTTTCTAAAAGAAATTTTAAAATCCGGAATATCAGAGGAGTCAATTATATTAACATATATTGAAAAAAACTTTTCAAATTCTTCTTTATCATTGGTGTCATCTTTTATCAAATTGTAAATATATTTTGATAAGAAATAATCGTCTCCATAAACAGATTCTATTATATCATCAACCATCGTTATAATAATTAATCTTTTAAAATAATTTGTAGAAAGGTATTCATTAATTAACTTCTTTATCTTTTGTTGAAGCTTCATTTTTGTTCTTGAACTATTTATGATTTCTCGTTCGATTGTATTTAGGTATGAAAGTATATATTCAGTAACAACTTTAATTGTGCTATTTTGAACAATTTTTTCTTTTTGACTATATGTTTCTGTGGAAAGTCCTACTATTTCTGTTGCAAGTTCGTTAAAGAAAACGGATAATTTATCCTCTGGATTTATATCTTCAACAGCAGAACGAATTTCACTTACAGCGGCAAGTAGATCAATCGTTTCTCTTTTTGATGAAAAAAAACCATTCAACGCTTCTTTAACTTTTTCTTTTGTGTGCTTCTTTTTATTTTTCATACTAAAAACCCATTCAGCATTAATTCTCATAATATTTAATTAGGTGTCGTTAATTTTATTTTAATTCTTCCATCAAGATTAATTTTATTCTTATCAAAAACATCAAGAAAATATTTTCTTATAAGTTTATCAATTAATCCACTTTTCTTAGCTTCTACTAAAGATTCCTCTAAAAATTTTTTATATTTTTTTGCTGATTTACTCAAATAAAACCTAAAATCTTTATTATAAATTAAAACAATATTTTTTTCTATATCAAGATAAGGATGCAGGGCTGACTCAACAACAATTTCTTGTACACCTCTCGAAAAATAATCTATTCCCATATTACCATCTTTGAGCATTTTGTACAAATCTCTCCATTCGCCTTCTTTTTCAAAATATTTAAGATTATTAGCTTTCCACACTTCAACATCAAACCAGTTTTTGCCAAGTCCGCCAATTTTATTGAGATTTCTAAAATCCTCTAAAGTTTTTACATTATCAAAATCTTTTTGCTTGTTCTTTCCAATAAATAAAATCCTATTGCCAGTAAGTCCGTTTGTAATATCTACTTCTACTGGAATATATTTTGTGTCTCTTTCTTTTGTTTGAATAAGCCAATGTATTGAAAGTTTTTCATTTTCAAAATAATTTACTATACGAGGTTGAGGAAGACTTTTTTCTATATTTAAAGTAAGCTTATGTCCCTTTGCTTCTAAGGCTTTTGTAAGTAATTCATGATAATAATTGTGAGTCCCATCGCTCAGTTCTACTGTTGTTAAAACAATTTCTTCTGAAAATACGAAAAGTCCTATCATTATGAAAATCATTAATAAAATAATTTTTTTCATAATTTACCCCCTAAGATTAATTAATACCAATTTTATCAATATTTTGACTAATTTAATACGAAGTTGTGTAATCGGTGTTCTTTGTATTACAATCTGTTATAATACATGTTATGCTATTATACACATTTTTATAGAAATTAAAATATAAATTTATTTTTTTATGAATAATTAAATTTTTGAATGAAATTCTTTGAAAATAGGTTTTTATAAAATTTTAATAAAAACAGAAAGCTGAAGATAGTTGATTACTATAACTAATGTTAGGGTAATAAATTATCAAAAAAATAAAAATATTTTATATTAAAACTATATTTTATTAAAAAACATTAAAAACTACTTTTTAGAGTGTTTTTATAGTTTTTATTTTACTTTAACTAATTTATTTATTAAATTTTAATATATTTTTAGTTCTTTAGCAGCGTGAAACAAAATGAAAACAGTAATTAGTTTCATCATATTTTTGTTAATTTCTTGGCAAATAGGAGCAATTGAAACAAGAGGACTGCAAAATAAAATAAAGGAGCTTGATGATAATGCCAAAATTGGAAAAAATTATCTAAATCTTAATTGCAGTCGAAAATACAAAGAGTGGATTCTTTTAAAGCATTCTGTAAAAGATGCAAAAAGACTAAAAGACGTTTTATTAAAGAAATATTATATTGATAATAATAAGATTTTTGAACTATTCGACAGTGAGGCAAAAAAAGAAAACATTCTACTATTATTTAAAAAAATCCAATTAGAAATAAACCCAGAAAACTCATTATTAATTTTTTATGCAGAGCTATCTTGATGAAGAAATAACAAATATTGGCTACTGGATACCTGTTGATGGAGGTAAAGATACTGGAAAACAAGATAATTGAATTGCAAATAGCATTATTAGGGGAATGATCAGTAAAATCAAAACACATTCTTTTATTCTTTTGCTTTTTTTAAAGATTTGCTGATAAAATAATTAATAACAAAACAAATAAAATATAAAAATGTAATAAGTAGTAAATAATTCCATAATTGCACTAATTTAATCTCCATATAAAAAATTATATTTGGTTTTATATAGTACGTGGGAAAATACAAGTAATAGTTATTTTTTTTGCTAAAAAACTATAAAAAATTGCCTTTTTTAGAAATTTATTTGACTTTTTCTTTTATCCGTTGGTATAATCAAATGAGTTGAAAAAAAATAAGGAAATTTTATGTCTAATAAAATGGATTTAACATTTGATGATATTTGTAAATTTATTGAGAAAGACCAATTACCTATTGTTGATAAGTTAAATAAAGCATTGGGATTATTAGCCATTATTATACCTGCGTTTATAAATCCCGCTTTGGGAGGGGTTGTGGCGAGTTTGTCGTTTAGCTCTGATTTAATTGGTATAAAGGGCGAAATAGTTGATTTTTTTAAAGATATATTCAAAAAAATAATAAATAAGAATGATAATGATGTATTATCAAGATATGAAAGGATGAGTATAGCTTATTCATTAGTGTTTTGGACTGCATTTTTTGACTCAGTTGAAAATGGATTTTTAAAAATTGAAACAAAATTAAAACTTTCGGTAAATGAAAAGTTATATTTAACAGAAAAAGCTATCGAAGAACTCAATAAAGAGAGAAATATAAAGAATAAAAATGAAAAATACAATTATAAGGGTATTTTAATAGAATTTCCAAACCCATTTGAAACAGATGAGGATAGGGAAAAAAAATTGGGTGAATATTATAAATCATTAACAGATGAATTAAAAATATTTGTAGAAAAACTTGCTTTATGGGATGAGTCTGATAAAAAAAATAAAGAAATTATTAGGAGTATTATTGATGGTATCACAGATGATTCGATAAAAAAATATAAAGAGCAATATTATGAGCTTGCAACAAAGTATCAGGAATTTTTTGTTTGGATAAATATTAAAGATCATAATGATATAAAAAAACATGTACAAGATATTGATAAAAATTTTGTTAATTTTAAACAATTATTAGAAAATAACAATAAAAATATTGATATTGGGATTAGAAATCTCCAAAATATAATAAAATCTATTCCACAAATAATAAATAAATCTAAAACAAATGATGTTTTATCAAAATTAGAAAATATTTATAGTGATAATATTGAAAAATCAATAATACAATCAGATAAAGAAATATATGCAGATATAAATTTGCCAAAAAAGAAAGATATATTTATACCACAAGCATTCAAAAAATTAGAATATAAAAGAAACTATATGTTAGAAAATGATGCAATATGGGCAGATATTGATATAGAAGATGATATTTGTTCAAATCTTTTGAAATATTTGTTATTGCCAAATACTAACGAAGCACCGATTTTAATACTTGGACATCCTGGGTCTGGCAAGTCTTTATTAACAGAAATGATTGCTTCAACATATTATTCAAACTTATTTACAACAATAAGAGTTGAGTTGAGAGATATAAATGCAAATCAAGAAATTTGTTTTCAAATAGAAGAGCAATTAAAAAATATTCTACATAATAGTAAAATAAATTGGTCTGATTTGGTAGAAAATCATAAAAATAAATCTCTATTAGTAATATTGGATGGTTATGACGAATTATTACAGGTAAGTGGTAAAGTTTTTTCTGACTATTTGAGAATAGTCCAAAGATTTCAAAATGAAGAAAAAAGACTTGGGAGAGATGTAAAAGTAATTATTACGAGTAGAGTAACTTTAATTGATAAAGCAGATATTCCAGATGGTTGTGCTGTGTTTAAATTGATGGAATTTGATGATAAAAGAAAAAACTCGTGGATTACAAAATGGAATAAAAATAACATAAATTATTACAAAGATAAAAATATAGAAAAATTTACATTGCCAGATAATAAAAATATTTCATCTTTAGCAGAACATCCTTTGTTATTATTAATGCTTGGATTGTATGATTTGGAGAATAATCAATTAAAAAAAGAGCAAAATCTTACTCGAACTGACTTGTATTACAATTTATTGATAAGATTTGTTAAAAGGGAAAGAGAAAAAGATTCTAAATTACAAAATGAGATAGAAACTGAGTTAAATAATCAGATGAAAAGGCTTGGAGTTGCGGCTATTGGAATGTTTAATAGGAGAAGGATACATATAAGGGAAGATGAATTAAATTATGATTTGAATTTTTATAAGGTTGAAAATAATGATGATGAAAAAAATAAAAAAAAATTATCACAAGCCGAATTATTGCTTGGAAGTTTCTTTTTTGTATATAAATCAAAATCGACTTTTGGTAAGATTGGTTGTAGTGATGAAAAAGATACTGAAAAATCTTACGAATTTATGCACAATACTTTTAACGAATTTTTAACAGCAGATTTTATTTTTAATTTAATAGTAGAAGAGATTGATTCTGTTAATGATCTAAGAAAAAATAAGAAACAAACTAATAAATTATTTATTAATCTTGAAAATATAAATTATATAAATAAATTATGGTTTTATTCGTTAATGCTTAATCAATTATTCTCAAAACCAGTAATTATTGAGATGCTTAGAGAAAAATTTGAACTTTATTTAAAAGAAGATAATAAGAAAGAATTTTTAGAGGGATTTGATATAATAATCGATAATCATATAAAAAAGATTCTTATGGAGAATAAAGTCCCTGAAATTATGATAGAAGATAATCAACCAATAGATAATGATAAAAAAACGATAAAACTACCTCTTTTTGGCTATTTATCAATTTATACAATAAATATAATTATTATAAGGACAATTATAGATAAAGATGGATATATATTTAATGAAAAAAATTTTAATATTGAGGATAATGATAACAATATTGAATTTAATAGACCTTGGGACAGACTTATTTATCTATGGGAATCATGGTTTTCGATAGAAACTCTAAACGAATTATCAGCAATTTTATTTGCAAAAAGAGAAAACGATAATGTTATTTTACAATCTAACGCCGAATTTAACATTTTACCTACTGAAAATAGATTTGATATGATTTCTAACATAAATAATACGCTTGCAAATAACATAATAGCAGGGATTACCGACCTTGCGAAATATGAACTTAATAAAGATAACATAAAAGATATTGAGAATATACATGAAAAATTAAAAAGTGAAAAAATAGATATAGAAATTGATTTGTTGATAAATAAATGTAAATTTTATCGATTATATGAATATAATAGCGAAGAAGCGAATAAATTGGTTGATTATATAATAGATGAAGATTTATTTTCTGATAATGATAGTTTAATGTTAGAATTGATTAAACTATTAAGATTTTATAATTTAAAATATAACGAAATAGATATTTATAGAAAAATACTTCATCCAAAATTTTTTACTGAAAATTATAATCCAGAATTGATTATTGAACTAATAAAATTAGTAAAATATTTTAATGATAGAGATTTTCTTGAAAAAATTTATGAAAATTTAGATTATTTAAACATTATTAGAAGAAATAATCCCGAATTGATTATTGAACTAATAAAATTAGCGAAATATTTTAATGATAGAGATTTTCTTGAAAGAATTTATAAAGAATCAATTTCTCAAAGACTCTTTATAAAATATTGTAGTCCAAAATTGATTATTGAAATAATAAAGTTAGCAATAAATTTTAATGATAGAAATTTTTTTAAAAGTATTTATAGACAATTATTTCATTCAAAATTTCTTGCAGAGAATTATAATCCCGAATTGATTATTGAACTAATAAAATTAGGAAAACTTTTTAATGATAGAGAATTTCTTGAAAGAATTTATGATAATCCAAATTATTTAAACATTATTAGAATAGATAATCCCGAATTGATTATTGAAATAATAAAATTAGGAAAATATTTTAATGATAGAGATTTTATTAAAAGAATTTATGATGAATTAGTTACGCAATCTTTTAGGATTAATAATCCAAAACTGATTATTGAAGTAATAAAATTAGAAAAATATATTAATTTTAATGAAAGATATTTAGATAAGATATCATTAAATGAAATTTATTTCGATATAAATGATAATTTTATTGAATTACTTTATTTTTTATTCAGTAGCTCATATAGAATAGAATCAGTTGAATTATTAAGAGAATACCAACTACAAATTGAATTTGAACTTTATTCATTTTCAATCGGTAGTTTACAAATATTGTTGCCAATAGTAATAGAAATGGGAGATAGAGAATTGGAAGACAAAATAAATATGTTACTCAAATAAAATATTTTTTAACTCTTCTCTCCCAAAACTCAGTATCTCCGTGTTTTTCGTGATAAATTCCCCCAATTTTTTAAAAATATTTACTATTTCTGGTATCTCCCGATTGGTTAAGACGACGGATTGGATTTTATTTAGTAAACTCTAAGCATAAATCGAATAAATTAAACGCAAGGAGTTTAAAATGAATAATAATTTTTTAATCAATGTAAAAGGAATATCAAAATCTTTCCAAACAAAAGCTGGTGTAGTTGATATTCTAAAGAATGTGGACTTGAGAGTAGCAGAAAAAGAGTTTGTTACAATAATGGGTAAGTCTGGCAGTGGAAAGTCTACTCTACTAAATATCATCGCTGGCATTGATAAACCATCGGTTGGCGAACTTGTTATTGATAATTCACCAATTCATAAATTTTCTGAGTCAAGATTATCTTTGTGGAGAGGTAAAAATGTTGGTGTGGTTTTCCAATTTTTTCAATTATTGCCAACTCTCACTGTAATAGAAAATATAATGCTTCCTATGGATTTTTGTAATTTTTTATCATTCTCAAAAAGAAAAGAAAGAGCGTTGGCGTTATTACAAAAAGTTGGGATGGAAAAACATTCAAATAAATTACCAGACACTTTATCTGGTGGTGAACAACAAAGAGTGGCAATTGCAAGAGCCTTGGCAAACGACCCGTCTATTATTATCGCAGACGAACCAACAGGAAACCTCGACTCACACACAGCAGCATCTATAATGGAGTTATTTGGCAACTTATCAAAAGAAGGTAAAACAGTCCTTATGGTTACCCACGAACGCAATAAAATAGAACAGGCAAATAGGACGATATTATTATCAGATGGTGAAATAGTTAGCGACAAATAAGGAGAAAATTATGTTAAATATACAATTTCGTAAAATATTTAGGGATATTATTAAGTCAAAATCGAGAACAATTCTTACAATTTTGGCTATTGCAATTGGTATAATTGGTAGTGGCTCTGTGTTGTTTGCGTATTCGATACTGATGAGAGAGATGAATAAAAATTATATGCAAACTAACCCAGCATCAGCATCTTTTTATATTAACAATATAGACGAAAATTTGGTAGAATATGTAAAATCTAATAAAGAAATAAAAGACATTGAACTTGCTGGGTTTTATACTGGTAGAATAGAAGTTAGCAAAAATCAATGGATTGGGTTATGGCTTTTTGTTATCGATGACTTTAATAATTTGAAACTTAATAAATTTAAATATGAAAAAGGAAATTTTCCACCAAAAACTGGCGAAATCCTTTTGGAAAGAGTAGCGTTGGGTGTTGCAGAAGCCTCAATTGGCGAAGAAAGACTTGTAGTATTATCTGATAATAAAAAAGTAAAACTAAAAATTAGTGGAACTGTCCATGCTCCAGGTGAAGCCCCTGCATGGATGGAACATTTAGTTTATGGTTACACCACAAAAGAAACACTAAGCCTATTGACTGATAGAAGTTTAAACGAATTAAATATAATGGTTGCAAAAGATTCTTTAGATTATAAGCATATTACTAATGTTGTAAGTGACCTAAGTAGAGAAATTGAATCAAAAGGTTATAAAATTGAGAAAATTGCTATCCCATATCCGGGAAAACATCCACATGCAAGTCAATTATCGAGTTTGTTGTTTTTATTACAAACATTTGGTTTTTTAGCATTGATTTTATCAACTATATTGATGATTAACCTCATTTCTTCTATGGTCGCACAGCAAACAAGACAAATAGGTATTATGAAAACAATTGGTGCAAAAACATCACAGATTGTTAGGTTATATCTTGGTAATGTTTTATTACTTTCTGTAATATCTTTGATTATCGCTATACCAATTGCCCTTCTTTTTTCAAGGGGTTATTCTGGGTTTAGTGCAACAATGTTAAATTTTACAATAATGGATAATTCAATTCCATTAACAGAATATATTAAAATTATTGCAATTGGTATAATTATTCCTCTACTTTCCTCACTTTATCCAATTATTAGAGGTGCAAAAATTACTGTAAAAGAAGCTTTATACGAATATGGGACAAAAACTAATGATGTTAAAATCAATTTCAACATAAATTCTTTTAATAGAATACTATTACTTTCAATTAGAAGTATTTTTAGGAAAAAAGGTAGAATTATTCTAACAATTGCAACTATTGCTATTGGTGGTGCAATATTTATCACTTCGTTAAATGTTGGTGAAGGTATTAAAAAAACAATAGATAAAATCAAAAACATTGCACTTTATAATATAGACTTAAAATTAAAATCTCCTGTCGTTTTTGATAAATTAGATGTCGCTTTTGCCAATATACAAAATGTTGAAAAATATGAGACTTGGGGCGAAACGAATGGAGTTATAATTTTTGATAATGGTAAACAAAGTAATGAGTTTAGTTTGATTGGAGTTGCAGAAAATACAACTATATTTAAACCAAATATAATAAACGGAAGATGGTTTTTACCAGAGGAAGAAAATGTAATTGTTGTTAGAAGTAATTTTTTTGGTTTGAATACCAAATACAAAGTAGGGGATAAAGTAAAAGTTAAATTAAACAACAATATAATAGAAGAATTTAAAATAATTGGAGTAGAACAATTTATTGGGTTACCGACTGCTTTTATTTCATATAAAAACTTACAAAAAGTAGTAGGCAGTGAGAATGTTTCTACTATATTAAAAATTGTTTCTAAAAAGCAAGACAATGATTCTGTGACATATTTAGCAAAAAATATTGAAAAAGAATTTGACGAACAAGGATTAATAATTACTGACAATTTTAACACTGGAGAATATAGACAAGCATTGGAAGACCACTTTTTGATTATTGTTTCGTTTTTGGTTATGATGGCTTTTTTTATAATAATTGTAGGTGGAATGGCTTTAGCATCAACAATGAGTATTCAAGTTATAGAACGAACAAAAGAAATAGGTATTATGAAAGCAATTGGTGCATCAAAGATTCAAATAATTCATATTTTTCAACAAGAGTCTTTCTTTATAGGTGTAATTAGTTTTGTTATTTCTATAATTGTAGGATTACCTATAACTTATTTTGTTGGGAATATTTTTGGATACATATTCTTTAAATTTCCTTTGAGTTTTGGGCTTGACATAAAAGGTTTTTTTATCTGGTTTGGAATAACAATTGTTTTTGCAGTAATTGCAAGTTTATTACCAGCAATGAAGGCAGTTTCTTTGACAGTAAAAGAAACTTTGTCTTATGAATAAAAAATAGTTTTAATTTTATTAAGTATTAAGACCTGTCAGGTTTTTGAAATCTGGCAGGTCTTTTATTTATAGATATATGGAATTAGACACTATTTTTCATTCCAATTAATCAAGAAATATATTGCAATTTTAAATAAAAATAAGTATAATTAATAAAAGAGTAAATTATTTCCAATTAAAACTAGAAGAGGGTGATTGATGAAGAAAATTGTTTTATTAACCTGCCTTTTCAACTTCTGTTTTTTATTCTATTCACAAGATGCTAGAGGATTACAGAATTTAGTAAATAAATTAGACAATAATATAAGTATTGGAGAACAATATGTTTTACTTATCGCTATAAATAAGTACCAACAATGGTCACCTCTTAGTAATCCAGTACGAGATGCAAAAAAAATTAAACAAGTCTTAGAAAAGAGATATTACATTGATAAATTTATTGAGTTATACGATGAGAATGCTACAAAAGGTAATATTATAAAAACATTTAAGGATTTACAAGAATCTATTAAGGTTAATGACTCACTTTTGATTTTTTATGCAGGGCATGGGCATTATGATGAAGAGATAACAAAAAATGCTTACTGGATACCAGTTGATGGTGGAAATGATACTATTTTACAAGAAAATTGGTTGCCAAATAGCATCATAAAGGGAATGATTAGCGGGATTAAATCAAAACATATTCTTTTAGTATCAGATTCTTGTTTTTCTGGCGATCTTTTGGTTGCCCATAGAGGAATAATGCCATCAATTACTAATGAATACCTAAAAAATGCCTTTCAAAAAAGATCAAGACAAGTTATAACTTCAGGGAGTTCTGAAGTAGTTCCTGATGAATCGAGTTTTACAAGGCAGTTTCTACTCGCACTTGAGGAAAATGATAAACAATTTGTTGATTCTCTTGCACTTTTTGAGCAAATTAGACTTGGGGTTAAAGGAACTACTCCTATGTTTGGTAGCCTATCAGGGACAGACCATCAAGAAGGAGCAAGTTTTCTATTTTTTTTGAAAGATGGAAAATCTAATGATGGTAATATTGTTAATGATAAAACCATTAATATAGAAGAAACTTATCTAAACGAATTGGTAAAAATAAATCCTAAGAATATGGAACTTAAAGAACTTGAAAAAAGTTTTTTTATAACCAAAGAGATAATTGAAAAATCTCAAGCAAGAAATCTTAAAACGATTTTTGATACTGCAAATAAAAAACTTAATGATATAAAACTTAATATGTTTCAAATAATAAATAAAGACATGGAAGAAAATTATAATAATGCTAAAAAAAATAATTTGTTTGACCCCGCAATAAACCAATTAGCAAAATACCCAGAGTATGAAAAAAATTATGGAATAGACAATCTGACATTTCTTATAAATAGAAAAATAGAAGAAATAAATAGCATAAAAAATATTTTTGAAGAAAAAAATATAAATGAATTGAGCGTAATATTCAAAAAAAACTATGCAAGTATAAAAGATATTGATGAGAATAGAAGTATTATTACTAAAATAGAAGATAATATGCAAAGATCACAATCAAAACTCAATAATCTTGAACAAAATATTGTAAAAACAAAAGAATATCTAACTTTAAAAGAAAATATTTTTAATATTAGAAATAAAAAAGAAAAATTTAAAAAAGAGAAGATTGGATATATTATAAGTGGAAGCGTAGTAATGGGGCTTTCTTTCTGTGCAATTAGTACTGGGATAACAAGTCTTGGGCTAAATTATTATTACGGAGGAGAAGTTAATAAGTTTTATAATACTTATAAAAATTCTACTGTTCAAAGCGAAATAGATTATTCTTATAGTAAAGTTGTGGAGTATTCGAGTTACTCTAATGGTTTTTTGATAAGTGGAATTACAACTACTATAATTGGCGGGGTTATCCTTATACCAGCGA
>MIAN01000040.1 GCA_001829125.1 Spirochaetes bacterium GWB1_27_13
ACTGTTAATCAGTGTAAATCTGTGTTATGGAGAGATGTTAATGGGAAATGAAGTTAAAAAAGAGACAAATTTAGCCTATGGAGGGCAGGCATTAATCGAAGGTATCATGATGAGAGGAAAAGAAGGTTATGCTTTTACAATAAAAAAACAGGATGGAACATTCCACAAAGAAAAACATGACTATGTGGCTTTGGGTAAGAGAATAAAATTTTTTGGATTACCTTTTATTAGAGGTATTTCTGGTTTTTTTGAGAATATGTTTATTGGTATAAAAGTGTTAAATAAATCAGCAGAAATTGCGTTTCCAGAGGAAAATAACCAAAAAACATCAAATTTTACGATGTTTGTTACTTTTGGGCTTGCTATGGTAATAGCAATGGGTATTTTTGTTGCTCTACCATATTTTTTGACTCAAGTTTTCGGTATTGTTCATAACAAAGAGCCTTTTATGTACAATTTAATCGCTGGTGTTATAAGAATGTTATTTTTCTTTATGTACTTAATACTTATTTCTTTTATGAAAGATACTAAAAGACTTTTTGGTTATCATGGTGCAGAACATAAGACTATTCATACTTACGAAAGCGATAAAGACTTAACTGTAGAAAATGTTAAAACTTATTCGAGGTTACACCCAAGATGTGGTACTTCTTTTTTATTTATAGTTTTTTTAATTACTATTGTAGTTTTTCCTTTTATAAACGAATTTTTTATTAGACAAACTTGGTATCAGCTATTATCTAATTATGGAAAAATAGGAGATGCCCTACAAAAATTAGTTATTATTGCATCACACATTTTGATAGGAATGCCAATTGTTTCATCAATTAGTTATGAAATACTAAAACTTTCTGGTAAGTTTTATAAGAATTTTTTGGTTAAAATTTTTATAGCACCAGGTCTTTTCTTTCAACTTTTTACAACAAGAGAACCAGAAGAAGATATGATAAAAGTAGGTATTATAAGCCTCAATATGGTTTTAGGTAAAGAAGATGCAGATGTACCAAGAGCTGTTTCAGATACCGATATTCTTCCAAAAAAAGCAAGTGTCGTTTTATCAACATTGCTTTTTTTACCATTTTTGTTTTTAAATTTTTTGTTTGATTTTAATGAAGAATAGATTTTAATCGTAGCATTTCTCACAGAGGCACAAAGGAAAGAGTTTTTTCCTATTCTTTACCACGCTGTGAGATTATGTTATATAAATTTTAACTAAAATGTTATTGTTTTTTTATATTTTCTTATTTTTTGTGTCAATCAAGTCCTATAAAAATTATATACTATAATTTTACCGCAGAGGGACGGAGAAAAAGAGTTTTTAAGAGTTTTTTCAAATTTTTATCTCACTGTTTTTTGCGTATTCTGTGGTAAATCTTAAATTTTATTGAATAAAACAGTGAATATTTAATTTTCTAATCAATAATCCTACGTTTAGCAATATATCTTTCTATTTTTCCTAAGATAGAAGGGGATAATATCAAAATTAGATATAAACATCAAATATTTAAGAAATCTATTCCTTCACCTTATAAAATTTATTTTTTGATATGCCAGTTTTTTGGACAGCATCCATTACATTATTATCAAAGGATTTAAGGATTTTTCTTATAATTATGTCTTCAACTGTGTCCATATCTAAAACATTTCGTATAACATTATCTTTTACTACTTCAAATGCTTCATCTAATGTAATGCCTCTTTTTTCTATATTGGGAAATAAAAAGTTAAAATTATCAGGTAATATTGATTTTTGTTCAAGTGTAGCGATTATAACTCTTTTTATAGCATTTTCAAGTTCTCTCACATTACCAGGCCAAGAATATTGTTTTAATCTAAAAATAGATTCTTTACCTATTTTAATTTCTCTTAAATTTAACTCTTCACAGAATTTTTTAATGAAAAAATTTGTTAAGTCTTCAATGTCATCAATTCTTTCTCTTAACGGAGGTAATTGGATTTGGAAGTCGTTTATTCTATAAAAGAGGTCTTCTCTAAATTGAGCGTTTTGAATTGCTAATTTTAAATCTTTGTTTGTAGCAGCGATTAATCTAAAATCTACTTTTACTGGGTTATTACTGCCAAGTCTTTCAACTTCTTTTTCTTGTAAAACCCTAAGTAATTTTGCTTGTAAATTTATGTTCATATCGCCAATTTCATCTAAAAATAAAGTACCTTTATGAGAAAGTTCTATTTTACCAGGTTTGTCATTTACTGCATTACTAAAAGCACCTTTTTTATAACCAAATAATTCGCTTTCAAATAAAGTATCTGGTATCGCAGTTGCATTTATTTTTATAAATGGGAAGTCTTTTCTAGGACTCAAATTATGAATTGCTTTTGCAATTAATTCTTTACCTGTGCCAGTCTCACCAGTGAGTAAAACTGTGACTTGATGTTTTGCAACAGACATTACTTTTTGATAAACCTCTTTCAAACCCTTATCAACTCCGATAATATTTGAACTCGAAATGCCAAATTCTTGCTTAAGAGTTTCGTAATTACTCAATTTTGCATCTTTTTCGCTTTTTTCATCACAAAAATTTATCGCTTCATCCAAAACCTCTTTTAAAGCACGAAACATAATAGGTTTTTCAATTATTTTATTTATTAAACCATTGTTAAGAATTTCTTCTACTAATTCTTTATCTGCAAAAGCTGTGTACATTATTGCATAAGAATAAAAATTACTTTTTTTTGCCAAAGTTAAAAAATCAACTCCATTCATTTTTGGCATTTTATAGTCTGATACAACTATATCAAAATAAGTATTTTTCATTTCTTGCAAAGCAAGGTTTGCATCTGTAAAAATAGTTATATCGTATTCCGAAAAATACTCTTTCATATTCAATAACAATGATTCTTCATCATCTACAATAACTATTTTAAAATCCTTCATTTTCAGTCCTTTTCTGTTACTTGTATTGTTTTTAACCCAAAATCGTAAATCTAACTTATTAAAGAAACAAGGTGTAGCTACCCCTTGTTTACACAGTTTTATATTTCTATTATAAAACTTGTTCCTTCACCTTTTTGTGACTTTACAGAAATTGACCAACCCATTTTTAAAACAAGGTCTTTAACGATATAAAGTCCAAGCCCAACGCCTTTGCCAACTTCTTTTGTTGTATAAAAGACATTAAAAATATTATTTATTTCATTTTCAGCAATTCCACTTCCAGTATCAGAAACAATAATATATTTTTTATTATTTTCTTGTTTAGCAACAACTTTTATTTGTCCATCATTTTCTATTGCTTCTATGGCATTTGAAATTAAATTCATTAATATTTGAGTAACAAAACTATTGCTTCCTTCAACATAAAAATCTTCTGCTATTTCAGTAGTAATTGTAATTTTTTCTTTTATTTTACTTTTAAAAATTTCAGTTAAAGAATCAACAATTTTTTGTAAATCAATAGCTTCTTTTTGTACTTTTTTATTATAATATAAAATTTTTATATTTTTAATTATATTTTCTATTCTTTTTATATTATTATACACATCATTAAAATATTTAGCAAGTTTAGATTTATCTTTTATGTCACTTTGTTGAATATTTTTTTCTATGAGCTCAATAGGTCCATAAATTCCTGCTAATGGATTAAAAATTTCGTGTGATATTCCACCCAAAAGCATCCCAAGAGTTGCATATTTATCTTTTTCGTAGAGTATTTTTTTTAAGGAATGATATTTAATTATAGAACTAACTTTTGCAAGTAATTCTTTTATAGAAAAAGGTTTTAAGATATAATCGACGGCTCCATTTGAAAAACCCTTTATTTTCTCATCAATAGAGTCTAAAGCACTCAAAAATATAAACGGAATATCTTTAAATCTATCAGATTTAGAAATTTCTTCCAAAAATTCAATCCCTGTCATTTCATCCATTGTCACATCAGAAATTATTAAATCTGGTTTATCAATAGTTTTCAATTTTTCGAGTGCTTCCTTACCATTTTTTGCTATAAAAACATTGTATTCTTTTTCAAAATTAGTTTTTAAATATACTAATAAATCTATATTGTCTTCTACTATTAAAATATTAGATCGTTCTTTTTTGATTTCTGCTTCTTGTAGGTCAATATTTTTATTAGAACTATCAATTATATTAGAATATTCTAAATTTTTAGAAACAATATCTTTATTCTTTGTAAAATATTGAGGAATATCAATTTTAAAAGTTGTCCCTTTTTGTGGAATACTTTCAACTTTTATTTGCCCTTTAACTGACTGTATGATTTTACTTACGATATGTAATCCAAGTCCGACCCCTTGAGTGCTTCTTTTTTTATGAGAAATTTGGTGAAATGGTTTAAAAAGAAATTTTATTTGTTTTTCTGAAATTCCAATTCCATTATCAGAAATAATAAGTTCTGCATTATTATTGACTGAAATTAGCCTAATTTCAACTTTTCCATCGTTATTTGTGTATTTTATCGCATTATCGACTATATTATTGACAATTCTATCCAAAGCCAAAGAATCTATTTTTATAAAAATGTTATTTTCAATATTGTCTGTTATTTGAATATTTTTTTTATTTGCAGTTTCTCTATATAAAGCAGTCTTTTTTGTTAAAAAATCAGATAAATCAATGATTTCGTTATTATTATAGAAAATTTGACCTCTTTCAAGTTTACCTGCGTCTAAAAAGTTAATCATATCGTTTTTTAGTTTATCAATATTTTGTTTGATAATTTTTAAATCATCGCTTTCTGGTACTGTTTTTGTGTATTTTTCGAGATAGTTAGAAATTAAAGTTAGTGGTGTTTTAGTTTCGTGAGCAAGATTAGAAAAATAAATATTTTCTTCTTGAATTGTTGTAGCGGTAGTCTCAATTGGTTTTGCAAATTTATTTGTTAAAATTAAAATACCAATAAACGATAAAATTAAAATTAAAAGTGCTACAAGTAAAATAATGCGAACAAGTTTATATCCTGAGAATTTTATTTTTTGTATTGGCAAAAAAAACACAAATTTTATTTTTGAAATAAAATCATAATTGGCTAATGTTAAATATTTTTTATTACCATAAGAGGTTGTATCAAAATAATTGTAATCTTTGAGTTCTTTTAATTTTAATTGTTGATTTAATTTATAAATTAATCTTGAAATTTCAGGAGTATTTACTATATTTTTTTTATCAAAAATAGAATTTATTGGATTGTCATTGTTATCAAGGACTATTAGATAACCATTTTGTAAATCTTCGATAAATTTTATCAATTTACTAATAAAATCTTCATTTAATACAACAATTAATAGTTTATCAAAATTATTCTTTTCTTTAGAAGAATAAGGATAAATAAAAACTGCTTTTTTCTGATCTGTAAAATTAATTAAGACATTGCTAGAAAGAGTACCAAAAACCATTTTTTTTTCAGATAATAACTTTAAATACAATGAGTCTTTTAAGAGTTCTTTTGAGTTAATTATGAGATTAGAATTAGAAAAATAGTCTATTTTTGGTGCATTATCAAAGAATGAGAATTTATCAAGTTGAATTAATGCAAAATCACCATCAATATTGGATAAAACAAACTTTTTAAAACTTTTATTCTCTAATTCATTATTTGGTTCTTCTAAAGAATTATTTAATACAAATTCTTCTACTTCGTTTTTTGGATTGAAATTTATCAATTTTAGAAAGGATTGGTTTTCTGTAATTTGTTTAAAATTATTCTCGTATTGGCTATATTGATAGTCAAAGTTATTAGTAAGTTGCTTTAATAAGGAAGAATAATATATTTTATTTTGATTTTCTAAAAAACCAAAAATATTTATCAAACTAAAATAAACAACTATTATCAATGGGACAATAGCAAATGAAAGAGTAATTAAAAAGAAATTAAATGTAATTTTTAGATTAAATTTAGCTTTTGACATTTATTACCTTAAAAACAATATCTTTTTCAAAGATTAGATTTTACAATTAAATTATATTATTTGCAAACGAAATTCTAGTTTAATTAGAAAATAATTTATTTTTTATAACACAGATTTACACAGATTAAGAGAGATCGGCTCGATTAAACTGGTTGGCATAAGAAAACTGTAATGTGTTATAAAATTACAATATTAATTTGACTAAAATTAAATTTTTTGTTATTTTATTGTCAATTATGATTAAATTTATACATTTTATTATTATTATTTTATTATTCACATCTTGTATAACTGTTCCGAGAAATCAAAATGGTAATGGTGCTATTCTAATTAAAACTAAGTTTATTAATGAAGCGGGAAATGACTATAAGCCTTTTGGTTACATTGTTTTGACTACAACAAAAGAAGATAAAACTTATGAAATATATATTTCACCTACTGATGGCTATTGTCATTCTGTTAATTTACCAGCTGGTTTTTATTCTAACTGGGAATATTATTTTAAATATGAAAGTATGAGAGAAAATCCAAAGCCTGTAAAAATTAAATCTGATATTATAATTACTCCTCATAGTTTGACTATATTTCCTATTAGTTTTACGCAATCTCTTTATTTTAATGATAGACTAAGAGGGCATAATTATATATGGATGAATGATCAATATAATTATCTTAATGAAGACGATTTACCTGAGATAATTAGAGATTTTAAAAAAGACAAAGATTTTTATACATGGAAAAAACTCATTTTTGGCACTAAGACTATACTTAATGATATTAATAATATGGAAGAATAAAAATAGATATATAATATTGTTTTTTTTAAAAAATGATGTAAATTCAATATTTTACTTTTAGACTAATACAAAAGATTAACATGAAATTATTATCGCTTCCTTATTTGTAGAAACAATGGGTAGATACCCTTTTTTTCTAAGAGAAATTTTGGTTTCTTTCATAAAATTATGTGGCTAAATACTAAGTTGAAATTAGGTCTAAATAATATTTTGTAGTATTATATACTGAAATGTTTTAGATTTGTCAAAAAATGTAAAGTTTAATTACTTTAATATCAAATAATTAGGTGATATTAATCTGTGGCTTGCACTCACTTGGCGGGTGAATTTGTGACAATCTGGTTAATCTGTGTTATACTTTTCATAATGTAATTAATTTAAAATTTACTATAAGCGAGGAATATTTTATAATGATGAAGAAATTTTTTATTTTTGTGTTTATTTTAATGGGTGTGGCTATTTTTTGTGAGGAAATAAATCAAGACCTTTATGACAATGTATCTTCTTCAGTTGTATTAATCGAAAATTCGATTTATATTAAATCTGATAAAATTCAAAGAAAAGAACTTTTCAAAAAAATAGAAGAGTATAGAAAAGTTAAAATTCTTGATTGTTGGTTACCAGTTTCTACTGGCAGTGGCTTTTTTATTACTAATGATGGTTATATTGTAACAAATGCTCATGTTATACCTCAAGATAAAAATACAATTTCTGAGATAAAAAATGGTGCTTTTAATTATTACAAAGAAAAGGTTTTTCATAATATTCCATATAGTGTTATAAAAGAATATGAATTAGACTCTGTGCTTTATCTATTTTATGATGCTATTGAAGTGGCAAAGATAGAAACAAGAGTAACTGTTAATAATAAAGATAATATTCCTATAAACCTTGTTACATTTAATAAAGATAAAGATTTAGCTTTACTAAAAATTGATGATCCTTCATTACAATTTGACCCAGTAAAACTAGGGGATTCGGATTCTTTAAAAGTAGGGGATAAAGTAGCGGCAATTGGTTATCCAATGCAGTTTAACATAAATGAAATGTTTAAAGAAATAAAGGCAACTTTTACTATTGGTAATGTTTCTTCCTTAAGAAGTGAAAATTGGGGTATTCAACATACTGCTTCTATAAACCCTGGTAATTCGGGTGGACCTCTTTTTGATGAGAATGGTGTTGTTGTTGGTATAAATGTTGGTTATTTAAAAGAAGCAAATAGTATATTTTTTTCTATACCAGTAAATAAATTAAAAGAATTTCTTATAAAAAATAATTTTTCTTCTTTGATCGAGAAAAATGAAAGTTATAAATATAAAACTATTACTGTTAATGGTGTAACTAAAAAAGAAATTGGTTCTACTGTTTTTATAAATGCATCAAAGGGCAAAAAAATCTTTATAAACAAAAAATTTAAAGGAGAATCTCCATTACTGATAAACGACTTAACTGATGGGGAGCAAACAATTAGAGTGGAAGATGATGCTCAATATGATGAGATTGAATTGATTGTAAACAAAAATATAGTTGATACTTTTAATTATACACCAAAATTCAAAAAAATAAAAAGTAAAGTAGTTATAAACTCAGACCCAATTGATGCAAATGTTTATATAAATGATTCTTTATATGGAAAAACTCCTTTAACTTTAGATTCTTTAGATATGGGAGAATATAATATAAAAATAGAAAAAGATTCTTATTTTTCGTATCAAAGTAAGATTAATATTAATAAAAAAGAGATGGATGACTTAAATTTCATATTAATAAAAGGTTTTGCAGTAAATTTTAATCCCAAATTACCAAAATTAACTGTAATTACAGCTAAAGGTGATGATACCACAGTGGATTATTATGTAAGCAAAAAATTTTTATTAAAAAATGGTTTATGGAAACTTACAATAAAAAATGATAATTTTATAAAAGAAACAATTGATGTTAATATAGAGAATTCTGATGTAACTGTTGATTTTAATCCAAAATTTTTAAAATCTAAAATAATATTAAATAATTTAAGTGTTGGTAGTAAAATTTACATTGATAACGAAGAATTTATCGATCTAAAAAATAATATTATTGAAATAGAAATCGGTAATCATAAAATAGAGATAAAAAAAGATGATTATTTTTCAATCGTAAAAAATGTTAAACTTGAAAAAGATAAAGTAGAAATTATTGATTTAGTTTACAAAAAAAGTTATGAAAAATTTTTAAATAGTTACAAACCAGCAGGTCTATTTTTTAGTGTTTCTGGTGGAATTATTTTAAGTGTTGGGCTTCCTTTATTTTTGTATTCTATCATAAATTATTATTACTCTGGGATAGATAATCTTTCTATGAGTAGTGATTATTCTACTTATTCTACAAAAAAAGATTTACATACTGGTTTATTTATAGCTGGTACTACTGTTGGTGGTATTGGGCTTTGTTTTATTAGTA
>MIAN01000041.1 GCA_001829125.1 Spirochaetes bacterium GWB1_27_13
CAGTTTATGGGTATTCTAATACAAAAGTTAAAGTAGAGTTTTTGGATGTAAATATAGCTTCTAATGACCTATTGTTTAACATATACTACAATGAGTCAGCACCAGAGACAAAAAGTATAAGCAGTACTAACAATGAGTTTAATATATATAACACAACATCTCAAACAAAAAATATTAAGTTTGAGATTTGTAGGTCTTCTAATTTTAATAATAAGATAGGTAGTTATAGACTTATCCCTAATATAAGTACCGAAGTATCAGTTCAAAAACCAACTGTTACATCATTTGTAGACTCTGGAAAAATTGATGTTAATTGGGAATCTTATGAACTTGCAGACAAATATATTTTATATAGAGATGAAACTACAGATTTTAAGGCTGGAAGTAAAACTTTACAAGCAATACAATTAGGAAAAGATTCCACAAGTTATGTAGATACAACAGTAGATATAAGCAAAATGTATTATTATAAACTTGCAATAATAATAAATGTTACACAAAAAGAGTCCAGGTCTAGTGAATATAGTTATGGTGTTAGAAGTAGTATAGTAGATAACCAAAGTTACGATGCAAAGAAAGTTAATTTTTTAGAAACAAAAGAAGAGGGCATCTATTACTTTATAGATAAGAAAAATAATCTATTAGAAGATGATGATTTGTATTGCGTTACTCTAGCTCCTTATAGGAATGTGAAAGCAACTGTTGATTTACTCGATGGATTAGTAGGCAATGACTTAAACTTTGAAGTCATAGGAAAATATAGCCTACCAATATCAAGTTTATCTGGAAATGTATTTAATCTATACAATGATACAGATGCAACAAAAGATGTAAGTTTTATGATAAAAAGAAAAGATTTAAATAATAAGATAGGTAGATATAGACTAAGTATCGGAAGCCCTGAAGAGGTTAAGTTAGACTCACCAAAAGTAGAATCTTTTAATAACCTATATACTGATGGGATAAACATAATCTGGAAAACTCACAGCCTTGCACAAAGTTATGTAATATATAGAGATGAAACTTCTAATTTTACTTCAAATTATATGAAAACAATTAATATTACAGACCCAACTATGACTAATTATGTAGATAAAACAGTAGAAGCAAATAAAATGTATTATTACAAAGTTGCAATTAAGTTTAATAATTGGGAGTCAAGAAGTTCTTCTTATGGGTATGGAGTTGTTAGTAGTATTATAGATGTGCAAAATAGTAGTAGTATAGAAGTAAAACAAGGAAGTCCTATAACAGAAAGCATATATTATTTTAATGATATGGTAGGTAATACTTTAACTGACAGTGATTCATTTTTTGTAAAAGTAGCCCCAAATACTAATGTAAAAGTTAGTGTAACTTTGGCAGAACTTTCTAATAATGATCTTAGTTTTGATGCAGAAGATAAACCTTCTTTATCAATATCAAATGGGTCTATATTTGACTTATACAATGACAGTTTAGCAGAAAAAAATATGTATTTTACAGTGTTAAAAAATAAGCTAAATAACAAAATAGGTCAATACACTGTTAAAATAGAAAGTGTTGTAGCAGTTGATTTACAAAAACCAGTTGTTAAATCACTTGAAGACCCAAACATAATAAAATTAAGTTGGGACGCTATTCAAGCAGTAGATAACTTAGCCCAAAATTATGTGGTGTATAAATATGATTCTTTGGATTCTTCTACTCCTATTAAACAATATGTTTTTGCTAAAACTGTTAAGTCTTTTGATGAGACAGTTGATATAAACAAAATGTATTATTATAGGTTAGGTATTAAGTTTGGTAGAGAAACATCATTACAATCTGATTATGGTTATGGGGTTGGTAGTGATATTATTAACAAAGAGGATATTCTTTCTCCTACTGTTATTGTAAATCCAGCAGAAACTATAACAGGTGAAAGCATATTCTACTTTGATGATGATAGGAATAATGTACTAAGTGATGATGATTTGTATGTTGTAAAAAATATTCCACCATATAAAAATGTAGAAGCTACTATAACTTTGGATGGTCTTTCTGATGAAGACCTAAAGTTTAGTGTTACTGGTAAATATGAACTTACAATAAAAAATAATGATAAGTTTAATATATATAATGACTCTGATACCACAAAAGACATAAACTTTGTAATATTGAAGAATAAAATGAAAAATAAAATAGGTAAATACTCAATGACATTGGGTAGTATTACAAATATTGTCGCAAATAAGCCAGTTGTTGAATCTTTTGGTTATGATGGTAGAATAAAGATTAGTTGGTATAATTATGGTGCTTGGGTACAAAATTATAAGCTATATAGATATACTTCTATACTAATTGATGACTCAACACCAATATATGATGGGGCTTATATAAATGAGTTTTTCGATGATAATGTAGACTCAAATAAAATATATTATTATAGGCTTGTTATTACATTTAATAACTATACTTCGGCTAAATCTAACTATCAATGTGGGGTTAAAACAAAAACTGGTATTTTTGCAGGAATTGTTGATGATATTTTCCCAAGTAATTATAGAGTAACAACAATGAGTACAATTAATGGCGTCATGTATTACTATTATGATGGAGTTACAACTTTTTCAGATACTGACTCATTTTGTATAAAGATTTCACCTTATAAAAATATAAAGGCAACTGTATCTTTACAAGATAGCTTATTAAATGAAGAATTGAAGTTTGGTATTGATGATAAATATTCTTCATATATATCTAATGGTAATACATTTATTTTATACAATGATACTGCTACTACAAAAGATGTAATATTCTCTGTATCAAAAAATACGTTAAGTAATAAGATAGGTAGATATACAATAAATCTTGGTAATGAAGAAAATGATATTGTAGTAGATAAACCTCAAGTTGAGTCATTTAATGCTACTAATACAATAAAAATTAAATGGAGTGCTAATAATATTGCAGATAAATATATAGTATATAGATATGATTCTTCTTCTGATAGTGATATTGGTACTGGTACTTTAATATATCAAGGTATAGACTTAGAATGTACTGATAATATACCTTTAGTAGAAAATAAGATATATTATTATAGGCTTGCTATTATGTTTAATAATAGCACAAATACATCAAAACTATCTGATTATACTTGTGGTATAAAACCATCAATTGCAGATGACCAGTATACTGAGTATTATAGGCTAACTACTTCAACTACTATTGTAGGAACACAGTATTATTTTACTGATGGTACAAATACATTTTCTGATATAGATTCGTACAGAATATCAATTTCTCCATATAAAAATATAAATGTAACTATGTCTTTAGATGAAAACTTAATTGATGGAAACTTAACTTTTAGTGTTGATGGTAAGTATTCTAAATCAATATCAAATGGTGAGACATTCATTTTATATAATGATACTAATATTACAAAAGATATATCATTTGTAATATCAAAGAATAATCTAAACAATAAAGTTGGTCAATATACAATGAATGTTGGTAATGAAGCAAATGATATTGTAGTAGATAAACCGCAAGTTGAGTCGTTCGTAAGTAACACAGTAAAAATTAAGTGGAATACTAATAATATAGCTGATAAATATCTAGTATATAGATATGACACTTTGTTTGATACTGCAGTTGGAACTTTAATATATCAAGGGACAGATTTAGAATGTGAAGATAAAAATATTCCTCAAACAAATAAGATATATTATTATAGGCTTGCAATTGTATTTAATTATAATACAAACTTATCAAAACCATCGGATTATTCTTGTGGTATAAAGCCATCAATAGCAGACGACCTGTATGGTGAGTATTATAGATTGACTACTTCAACAACAATTGTAGGAACACAGTATTATTTTACTGATGGTACAAATACATTTTCTGATATAGATTCATATAGGATAGGAGTTTCTCCATATAAAAATGTAAATATAACAGTATCTTTAGATGAAAACTTAATCGATGGAGACTTAAATTTTACTATAGATGGAAAATATTCTGATTTTATATCAAATGGAAAGACATTTATCTTATATAATGAAACAAACTCTACAAAAGATATATCGTTTGTAATATCAAGAAATAATTTAAACAATAAAGTTGGTGGTTATAAAATAACTATAGATAATGAAAAAGATGATATAATAGTGAGTTCCCCGCAAGTTGAGTCGTTCGTAAGTAACACAGTAAAAATTAAGTGGAATACTAATAATATAGCTGATAAATATCTAGTATATAGATATGACACTTCTTCTGATACTGCAGTTGGAACTTTAATATATCAAGGTATAGACTTAGAATGTACTGATAATATACCTTTAGTAGAAAATAAAATATATTATTATAGGCTTGCAATTAAATTTAATAATAATACCAATACTTCAAAGGTATCAAATTATTCTTGTGGGATTAAGCCATCTATTGCAGATGACCAATATAGCGAATATTATAGATTGACTGCTAACACAAGTATTACAGGAACACAATATTATTTTACAGATGGAACTAATATTTTTTCTGATACAGACTCATTTTGTATAAGTGTTTCGCCATATAAGAATGTATCTGGAACAATAAGTTTATTAGATGGTTTAACTCTAAGCGACTTATCTTTAGATGTGGATTCGAGGTATAAATTAGATATATCTGATGGAAGAAAATTTAATTTATATAATGATACAGCAAATACAAAAGATATAAAGTTTACAGTTTTAAAGAGTTTTATAAATAATAAAGTCGGCAGATATACAATAACTCTTTCTAATGAAGCAGATGTAATAATAGATAAACCAACAGTTGAGTCTTATAAAGTAAAAAATGAAGTTAATATCAAATGGAGTACAAATACATTAGCAGAAACATATATAGTTTATAGATATGATCCTGCTATTAATGGTGATGTTGGAACTAAGATAGATGAGGTAACTGCCCTAAACATTATAGATAATCCTCCATCAATAGATAAAATATATCAATATCGACTTGCAATAGGATTTAACTCTTATCAATCAAAACAAAGTGATTATGCAACAGGTGTTAAAGGCGTTGTCGCAGAAGATATTGAAGAAAGAAATGATACTGCTAGCACTGCAACACTCCTAACAAGTGCTAAACTATATAGTATTTATTATTGTAATGATGGAGTTAGTAATAACTCATATCAAGACATTGACTGGCAATATGTGACTTTAGGTGCAAATGAGATGCAATTGTTAACAATAAATCTAAATACCGTAAGTCTTTCTAATAACATATATTATCAGCAAGATGGAGATGTAGCAAAACTTATAGATAATACAACAAAATCATTTTGGTTATACAATAATACAGCTGCTTCTGTAAACACAAAGTTTAAGATATTCACAGATAAAAATATATCAGGGTATTATTCGATAACAACTGGAACAAAAAAGAGCATGATATTACAAGCTCCAGTAGTAGAGTCTTATACTGCAACTAGTGGAATAAATATATCATGGAATAATCTTGAAATAGCAGAAAAATATGTCTTATATAGAGCAACTTCTTCTACTGGCACATATACAAATATTGGAGAGTTTACAACTCAAAGTTATACTGATACAGGAATAGTAGCTAACACTATGTATTATTATATGGTAAGTAGTAAGTTTTATGTATATGAAACAACTAAGTCTAGTTATGGTTATGGTGCAAGTAGTAGTATAACAAAAGATACTTACGAACCTAATGAGACTAATACAGATGCAAAAGAGTTAGTGGTAACAGGCACAATTGGAAGTATTTATTATGTGAAAGAAGGCACTAATGAAATTGAGGATGTGGATTGGTATTATGTTATATTACCAAAAAATTCGTTATTACAGATAACTATACAAAACGAAAACAATTTATTGAATAATGATATTCAATTAACTGTAAATAGTAATGTTATACCAGTAACTTTTGGGACTGTTTATTCTATAAATAACAACACAGGTTTAGATAATGCAAAGATATATTTTAAAATATCAGTAGATAAACTAAAGATGTTAAATAAGTCTGGTATGTATAAGATTGATAGGGGGGGAATAATAGTGTTTTAGTAACACGGATTAGGGCGGATTGGCACGGATTGGGATGAGGAAATAAATTTTAATATTTGTGAGAATATCTTTTGATTTTGGTAGAAATATGATATAATTAAATGATAAAGTTAGAATATGTTAGAAAAAAACATAATAATATTTATATTAATGTTAAATAAAGGTAAAATAGAAATAAAATTAGTAGAATCTTATAGGAGAGAAGAATGAAGAAGTTATTATTTGTGTTTCTGATGATAGTTGTATTTTGTGGGGTGAGTTTGTGGGGGCAAAATACTTTCAAATTTCAAATAAGCTCATATCCTGCGGGTGCAAAAGTTGAAATAAGAGACTTTTATAGCTTTCCTAATACTTATACTACATTAGGAACAACACCTTATGAATATAATGTTTTACAAAATTCTTATCTTTTAAGATTTTCAAAAGATGGATATATTACAAGAGAAGAATACATTAACATAACAGAAGATACATTTATAACATCATATTTAAGTAAAGAGATAAATATTAACTTTAATATAACTCCTTCAACTGGTATTAAGATAACATTAGTACATAAAGATAGAAATAATACTAATATTCTTCATTCGATTGTATATAACTCAATAGATTCTCTAAATACCTATAAGTTCATAACTTTTGATAATTATGATATTACAGTTGAAAAAACAGGATATGAGACATATATTAAAAGTTTTACTGCATCTGAAAACAATACAAATATAAATATTAATTTAAAAACCCCAGCTACTATAAAATCAGATATTGCAGGTGCAAAAGTATATATTTATCCAGATAATAAAGAAGTAATAACTCCTGCAACATATAATTTTGCAAAAGATGTTACTTATTCTTTAAGTTTTTCTTATCCACCATATTTTAGTGATAGTAAGACTATTAGTTTTGTTGGTGGTACTAGCAGCGAGATAAACCTTTCTGTAAATGACTTAACACCTAATTATAATAGGGAGATGGTATGGAGCAAAAATACAATAGGTGAGAGTACTTATTTTAAAAATATGTTATATGATAGTGTGAAAACAAAATTTAATGAAATAAAGGACAAATATACAGTTTTAAAACTGAATGATACAGAAAGAAATTATTATTTTTCTAATGATAATATTGGAAATGATACAGATAATGATGAGTATATAACTCTAAAAGATGTAACTGTATCAGGTAGAC
Organism: Spirochaetes bacterium GWB1_27_13; assembly: GCA_001829125.1. Classification (GTDB taxonomy): domain Bacteria; phylum Spirochaetota; class GWE2-31-10; order GWE2-31-10; family MWDO01; genus GWC1-27-15. The sequence goes on from MIAN01000041.1 coordinate 7,245, forward strand.
ATGTTTTTGAGATAGACCATATGAACGGTACAGTGGAAAAAGATGGCGACTTCTTTGTAAGATATTATCTTGCCCTTAGAATTAATGGCGGAAAGCCAGATTTTTATAAAGAAGGTGAGCTTAGAGAAAAGAATCTTTATGTTGGAGATGTAGGAGCAGGAGGACCTTTAAACCATAAAACTCATGATGATGGGTCTCAAAATATACAAGAGATATTTACTGTTAATTCGATAGATACTAATGTATCAAAAGATTTGTATTTTCCTAATATTTTGGAAACATCAAAACCATCTTTTACTTTAATTACAACTAGTGGGACTACTTTTGTTGGTACTAATCCAGTGTGGTATCGTCTTCATTGGGAAAGTGTCAGTGTATCAGATAAAAATTGGTATAAAGCAAGAAGTCCGAGACCACAAATAACTACTACTAACTTAAATCCTATTGTAAATATAAAAGAAAACAAGTTTGGACTTACTACTATTAAATTGCAACATAGAGTAAAGATATTAGGATATGATATTTATAAAAAAGTGAATGGAAGTTGGACAAAACAAGGAGATACTAGTTTATGGACATCGCTAGATGATGAGGGGATTGGTGGAAATAGTACAGATTTTACTGTTACTGCCTCTGATATTATGCCTAAACTTGTATCTAAACAAATTGGATATACTGAATTTAATATTATCTTAAACAAATTAGAAAATAATGATAAAACTTTTATGTTGGCTTATTATATTCCAAATGCAGAAAATACATTTTATACTTTAAAAGATGGCATAGATTTTAGTATAACACAACAAATCTTTGATAAATTTAGTTTGGCTGGTTATATTGATGGAGAATATGCTATTGTCTTAGGTGCAATAGATAAATTTAATAAATTTTATATGTTTGAACCAGAAAAATTTGCTCTTGATGTTGCACCTCCAGAGATTACTGATTTACAAATAGTATCAAAGGATAATTTTAATAAAGATAATCCAATAATAATGAAATGGCAAAAAATAGATGATACTGTTTCACCATTCCCAAAACAAAGTGATTATTTAAAATTTAGTTATACTTTTTATGATGGAGCTATTTATTATCCTTATAGTAGTAAAAAGTTTTCAGAAGTTAGTAGTATATTTGATATTACTACTGGGATTGAAAAAATTAATAATGTTGATGTTTCATATAATTATTTAAAATTAAAAAATGAAGGCAAACTTGATATACAAAGAATATATATGGTAGATGCAATTGGAAACCAAAAAGATTTATTAACAGAAACTTCATATATATATGATAAGACTCCTCCTGAAATTACATATAATAATAGCTATGATGGCAAAGTATTTAATATAAATGATGAATTTAAAATAAATTTTACTGATAAATTTTCTGATATAAATGTTAATAATATAACAGTAACATATAATATAGATAAGAATTATACGGTTAATGATTTTATATTGAGTAATAATGGTTTTATATACATACCTTTAGAAAATATGGAAGGTTATGAAGGAAATTTTACTATTTCTATGAATATTAGTGATGATAAAAATAATAAAATAACACCTTCGCCTTCATATACTTTTAAAATTGATGATAAAGCCCCTGTATTAACACTTAGTTTTTTAGATAATTTGGGTAATCCTATAACAAATATTATAGACCCAATAAATTTACCATCTACTACATTTAAAATAAATGTTACAGATACTAATTTTACCAAAAGCAAAGTAACAATAACATCAGATTATATGACAAGTTCAAATATTTTTCCTGTTGCCAATGGTTCTAATGAAATAACAGTAAAAGACTGGACTAAATCTCTTAGTACAAATACAAATAGGGTATATGAAAATATATCAATAACAGTAGAGTCTTATGATACTAATAATAATACGACAACACAAACAAGAAATATAAGGCTATATAATGATATAGAAGCACCAGAGATAATAAAGAGTAGTCCAACAACATCGACAGAAAATGGTCAAGCATATACTCTAACAATAAAAGATAAAACTGCTATTAAAGAAGTAGCGATAAAACTAAT